>CAXSIE010000200.1:0-8789 GCA_964237295.1 uncultured Flavihumibacter sp.
ACGGTATTGTTTTCTTTCTGAACGCCGAAGCTTCCGTTGGCAACGGTGGGCAGTATACGCGTAACACTGTTTTCTGTGGTATAGGTAGTGTTGTCGTAATCCAGCCCGAACTGGCCTGAAAAGAAAATATGTGGGGTGAAGTTCAGGGTAACTTTTGCGGAGTTGATAAGATGGAACTTGTCATCTTTATGCCTGTTCCTGTCATAGGACCATAGGTAGCCGCCGATATTTGAAACTGCGCTATTGGTGATGCTGTTGCTGAGGTCTCTCTGGTAACCGGTGGCATCCAGATACAGGTTGTTATAAAGGGATTTATAATCATAATCCACCGGAAAGCCCCATGCGATACTACCGCCATTTTGTTCCCTGCGGTTTTGTGAAACGATGTTGTAAATGTTAGTTGCCAATTCAAAGCTGGCAAATTTGGAGGCTTTTATGTTTCCGGTAAAGCTGAAAGTATTTCGTTTTTGCCAGGAGTTAGGGCTTGTAATGTCGTTATACTTGTAATTGGTGTAAGAAGCCCGGATACTGCCTTTATCACTGCTTCCTGCAATGGATACATTCGAGTTGAATGAGCTTCCGTCACGGAAAAGATCCCTGTAGCCATCATGCGGTGAGTTTGTTACCATGCTGCTATCATAAGCCATAACACTGGCACCGTCGAATTTTGGCCCGAAGCTGTAACGGTTGTTGGGGATCTGCCTTACCCTTTGTCCGTTTCTTGTAACGTACGTTGTATCATACAGGCTGTTACCCAGACCGTATTCTTTCTGCAGGTCAAGATAGCTTCTTGGTTTTTCCACACTGTATTGAAACGATCCTGTCATGCCGAAGCCTTTTACGTTACGCCCGCTTTTAGTGGTGATCAATACAACACCATTAGCCGCATCGGTACCATACAGCACAGTTGCTTTTGCACCTTTAAGAATATCTATTGATTCAATGTCTTCCGAATTGATATCATTGATATTCGATCCATAGTCGTAGCCTGATCCTACGGAGCCGCCAATTGATGTTGACCTGTCACTGATAATTACTCCATCAATTACAAACAGCGGCCTGAGGTTCTGTTCAGGATTTAAGCTTGCCGAGCCACGGATATTAAGTTTTAATCCGCCCATAGGACCGGCGGATCCCACGTTTACACCTACTCCCGCAGCTTTGCCGTATGCTGCAAGGAAAGGATTCATGGTAACACCTGCCTTAACCAATTCATCATTTTTAATGGTAGCCGTACTGTAGCCTACAGATCTTCTGTCTCGTTTAATACCCAGGGCGGTAACTATAACGTCTTCCAATCCGCCGGCTATCGGCGTCAGGCTGATGTTTATGGTATTGGAATTACCGGGCCTGACGGTTTTTGGTTCATAACCAACAAAGGTGAATGTGATGCTTGCATTGTTGTTGATCTGAATGGAAAATCTTCCCTGTTCATCTGTAGCACCGGCGAGTTTACTACTGCTAACGCTGTAGCTTACGCCACCAAGGGGCTTGCCGGTACTATCGTTAACTACGCCTGAAACGGTTCTCTGTTGCGCAAAAGATACTGTAACTGCCAGGCAACAAATAGCAATTACAAGAAACCTGTGTAGATGTTTTCTCATATAAGTGTTTTGGATATGCCGATAATGATTTCAAAATTAAGGGCATTTACTATGCGGATTTTACCTTTTGTGTAATTTATTATAGAAGACGATGAATAATAGTTTTTGATAGACAAAAAATAACCACGGAGTGAATACAAGAGGAGGAGAAGAGGTTACACAGAGGCATTCTCTGTGTAACCTCTTCTTCTCCTCTTGTATTCACTCCGTGGTTAAAAAAAATTATGTAAACAACGCCTTCTCCGCCTTACCCAGCCCATCCGAAGTAGTATAAAAAGGCCTCTTCTCCACTACATAATGCGCATCTTCAGGGATGCCTAACGCATGATAGATGGTTTGATGTACCTGGTCTATTATAATAGGTTTATCAACGGTTTTGCAGGGACGTTCATCCGCGGTTTTACCATACACACTTCCTTTTTTTATTCCGCCGCCAAACATCAGCATAGAAACGCCGTCAGTAAAGTGGCGGTGCATTCCATAATATTTAATATCCTGGATAATATCCGGTTGCTGAACCTGCTCCTGGACCTTAAGGCCGGGACGGCCTTCCACCATCATGTCCCTGCTGAATTCAGTGGCTAGAATTACCATGGTACGATCCAGGTGGCCGGTTTTGTCAAGGTCTTTAATCAACTGTGCAATCGGGCCATCTATCTGTTTCTTCATATCTATCAGTCTGGTATAGCCATTGTCATGAGTATCCCAGTTTTTAAAAGGCTCGTATTCTGTGGTAACACTAATAAAGCGTGCACCTTTCTCCGTTAGCCGACGGGCCATCAGGCAGCCTAAACCAAATTTGCCGGTATTGTAAATGTCATAACTTTCTTTTGGCTCTTTGCTTAAGTCGAATGCTGCGGCTTCCGGGGATTTCAATAACATATAAGCCTGCTCCATCGACCTTCTCAGGGATTCTTTCTGGTAGTCGCTGCCAAAATCACCTATCGCGCTTTGGCTCATCAGGTCGTTGTACAACTGGTTTCTTTTTTCAAACCGCATGGCAGACATGCCTGCCGGAGGCTTTACACTTTCCAATCCTGATGTTGGATCAGGTATCAGGAACGGGCCATACTCGCTACCGAGGAAACCAGCCGTATGAAATGCTTTTAACTCTTCCCCTTCTCCTAAAGTAAACCGCTGGCCGATATCTATAAAAGCAGGAATAACAGGATTTACCGGACCCAATTCTTTAGCGATCCAGGAACCGAGATGAGGAGCAGAAACAGATTGAGGTGGTTTATATCCGGTGTTCCAGTGATACTGGTGGCGGGAATGTAAAATATGTCCCATGTCGGCAGCAACATACGATCTTATTACTGTTCCCTTGTTCATTACCTTACCGATCTTTTCCAGGCCTTCAGAAAAGAAAACACCATCAAGCGCGGTGGGCACCGATTTGAAAGTGCTTAATACACTGTTCGCTTCCATCCCTTTGGTGTAAGGCGTAAATTTTTTAGGATCAAAAGTATCCGTATGTGCCATGCCTCCGGCCATCCATAACAGGATAATGGTATCGGCTTTGGCATTTATCTTTCTGTTGTTGCAGGAAGTTAGTAAGCTTGTCAGGGGAACTCCTGCGGCAAGTGCGGCCATCGTAGCGGCACTGCTTCTTTTTAAAAATTCCCTTCTGTTCCATTGTGTATTCATGAGCAAAAAATTGATGATTAAAGGTAGCGCAAATTAAGGTATGAGGTATGGGGTATGGGGTATGAGCTAAATTGTTCAACTCTTTTTAGAAAACATACAACCGTGTTCCATTGTGTCTCCCAGTCTCCGTGGTTCTTCCCTTACACCCCATACCCCAAGCCCCATACCCGATTCAATAAATGATCTGAAATTCAGGAAGCAGCATAATTGCCCAGAACAGGTCCTGTATGGAATCCGTGCCGGGAGTATCGCCCAGAAGCTTTTTTGCAACCTTGTATTCTTTTGGCTGCACTTCACGCCCCAGTGCCCGCTTGTAAATTTCTTTAATGATAGCATCACTCGTTTTATACTTTTGTTTCCAGTGTTCAGCGCCGGTTTTCATAACGGAATTAAACCGGTCGCCATTGGTGAGTTCCAGCGCCTGTAACAGGTTAGCCTGCGATTCCCTGCCGGTAGAAACGGTTTCCCTGTTGGGCCTTCCCAAAGCAGTTAAAAACGTATTGTTTACCACCAGTGATGCACGGGCGAAGAGATGGCTCGATTGATCGTAATCCGGCTGACCGGTTGGATTATACCTTATCAGCGAATCAGGAAAAAGCGGGCCGATAACTGCCCCTACTGCATCTGCAAATTGTTCGGCCGACATCCTTTTACGCAGCATACCGGTGAACTTGTAATCCATGGAAATAATTTTATTCGGATCTTTAAACCCGACAGAAGGTAACTGGTAAGTGTTCGACGTAGCAATGAGGTAGATCAACTCCTTGATATCGGATTTGTTCTGTTGAAAATTGTACGCCATCCAGTCTATCAGGTCCTGGCTCCAGGGCTCGTTGTCCATTACGTCAACGGGCTCGATAACTCCCCGGCCCATGAGCTGCGCCCATATCCTGTTTACCAGGGTGCGGTACAAACGGCCGTTCTCCGGGTTTGTGATAACTTCCGCGAGCTGTGCTCTTTTTACCGCCGTGGTTGCGCCGCTGTCAATAGTGCCTAACTGCTTCCAGAGTATGCGGGCATTGGTGAATTTACCGGTAGGTTTATCGCAACGGTTTATTTCGAGTGAGCTGTCGGCAAAAATGTTGGCGAAAGCATATGCATCGTCCAGCTTCCAATCGCTGATAAAGCTGTTATGGCAGGAGGTGCATTTTAAATTAAGGCCGAAGAAAACCTGCGATATGTTCTGGGCAGCCTGCATCTCCGTTCTCTGGCTGGCATTTACAACACCCCTCCATTTAATGCCTTCAACAAAGCCTTTTGATTCTTCGGTAGGACTAACCAGCTCTTTAACAAACTGGTCGTAAGGCTTATTTGTTTTTATTGATTTGTACAACCAGTCTGTTATATTATAGCGGCCCTTGGTAATATATCCGGTTCCGGTGTAATCGTTTCTTAAAGCATCATTCCAGAAAGTAAGCCAATGCTGCGCGTAATCGTCTTCACGGTTTAGCAATTGCCTCACCCAGAGCGCTCTTTTGTCAGGACGGTTGTCTTTGCCGAATGATTCAAAGTCTTCAGGACCGGGAAGCAGGCCGATAATGTCCATAAAGATCCTTCTTAAATAAATCCTGTCGTCTACCAGCTTCGGCCAGGCAGTCTTGTTTTTTACAAAGTACTGATTGGTCCACCTGTCAATTGGGTTGATAAGATTATCTGTTGCCGGCGGAAGGGGAGGGTTCCTTGGTTCCAGTTTGGCAACGCGGAAAACATTTTGTTTGTCCTGTCCGTCAGGCCAGGGAGCGCCTTTTTGTATCCAGAAATTGATAACGGCAATATCATCTTCTGACAGCTTTTTTCCTTTAGCGGGCATCACATCCTTATGGTCTGCAGGAAGGGTGATGCGTTTGAATATTTCACTTTCCCTTGCATTGCCGGGAATGACAATCGGCCCATCCTCACCACCTTTAAATACCATAGCCTTACTATCCAACCGCAACTCGCCCTTCACTTTTTCCGAACCATGACATTTATAGCAGTTATGCGCGAATATTGCCCTCACCTGAACATTGAGTTCCGCTTCCTGTTGTTTGGTTAATTTTCCGGTATCCTTTTTTAAAGCGGCCATATTAAAATTACCAGCTTTCGGAGCTTCATAATCGGGGCTCCAGGGAAGCGCACTTGACAGGTAATCCTTACCATGTGTTAATGATGCACCGAAATGCCCGGCAACAGAAACACCCAAAGCACTGACAAACAATACACCCCGGTAGGATTTTATAAGTTTTACCTGGTTTTTTCTCAGAATTTGATAAAGCAGGAACAGAGATGCTCCACCCAGGCAGGCGGTCGCGATGCCTGTCCACTTATGAATATTCAGCAGGTCCGCGCCGTAATCGCCATCACCGGATAAGAACCATCCAAATACAACGGAGAAAGCTGCTGATACAGCGCCCGCTGCAACCAGCAGGTTAATGCCGGGACGAAGCGCTGACCTGAATTTTTTCAGGGTGATGAATTCAAGTATAGCTGCCAGCAGAAGAAAGCCTACGGGAAAGTGCACCACTAATGGATGAAGCCTTCCCAGGAATCGCCAGAGCCAGAATGTACCGCCGGCAGAAGCGGGTGCAGCACCCTGTGCAAATCCGTCATTTATCAAAAAAGGATAAAGCATGCAAACTGCCAGCATCACAAAAATCACAATAATGCTTTGGAATGATTTCTTACTTGTTGTTTTCATTGGCTGCCAAAATGTAAAAATAGATTAAAATTTTGCTGAATATTGTGTTGTGAAACAAAGGTTGAGTAATATAATTGTTAATGTTAAAGCATAAGTTCTCCTGTAAAAGGCTGCTGGGTTTTCTTTTTCATAATCTCGATTTGTTAGATAGTTAGCAATGATCAGTTTGTCAGATGCCGGGAGGCATATCGAAGTGATAGATAAAAATATCTGGATGTTTTTATAATTGCATCCTGTACTGTCCTGACTTAAAGGAGCCTGATAGCTGATAGCAAAAAATATAATCGTTTTTTTTGCCGGTACTCTTTAATTTTAATAAACGCTAATAGCTTGATAAAAGTAAACGATATTGTATTCCGCTGGATCATTGTAATAATACCTTTTCTCTTCGGAGTATTTGCTGAAAGTTTGTCTGAGCATCCGTTCGATCCTACCTGGTTGCCGAGGGTGTTTTTATCCATCGCAACTATTGTTATTATCTGCGAAGGCAACCGGTTCATTATATACAAAACCCGTCCCTTTATTTTAAAAAGATATTCCGCTTCTATCAGAATGCCGGTTATTATTACTGCAGGATTATTTTTTACTACGTGCATTATAGCTTCCAACATGCTTCTTGAAAATTATATCGGGCATGGAACAGTAAAAACTTTATTACATAATAATTCGAACCTCTCGGTGAATAATAAAAAAGTACATGTTGGATTGTTTAGCATAGCGTTTATCAAATCCATTTTTTTATTCTTCCCTTTGCTGCTGATCAATGAAGCGGTATATCACTTTGCTAAATTGCGCTATACGGAAAAAGCCAAAGAAGCGTTAGAAAAAGAAAAGCTAAAGGCGGAACTGCAACAATTAAAAGGCATCGTAAATCCTCATTTTCTATTTAACAACCTTAATTCTTTGTCTTCGCTTATCTGCGAGAACCCGAAGAAGGCAGAAGCTTTCCTTGAGGAGTTCACAAAAGTTTTCCGGTATGTGCTTCGTAATAACGAAAATGAACTTACCACTTTAAAACAGGAAATGGAGTTTATAGGATCGTATTATCATTTGCTGCAAACAAGATATGGTTCGGGCGTAAAGCTTTTTTCTTATATTGATAAAGAATACGATAATCTGATGATACCTCCTTTAACATTGCAGTTGCTGGTTGAAAATGCCGTTAAACATAACCGTACACAAAGAGAGATGCCTTTGCAGATTGAACTGGCGGCAATGTCCGGAAGAAGGCTGCTGGTGCGTAATAATATCATTACAAAGGAAGGCAAAGTAGAGTCCACCGGTATCGGCCTTCAAAGCATCAATGCACGTTACCGCATGCTGAATTTGCCCGGCGTCACCATTGAAAAGGATAATGCGCATTTTTCCGTGATCATACCGCTGGTTGTTAATGGTTAATGATTGATTATTATGATTAACGGGGAGTTGCTTTTAGTCAAAGTGTTGATGAGGTTATAAAAATAATAAATTGATGAAACCATCCGTTAACCATTAATCATTAATAATTGATAATTAAAAGAAGAGATTTCCTTAAACAAAGCGCTGTCTTCTCGGCAGGCTTCCTTGCGTTGCGCATGCCTGTGATAGCCGGTCCGTTTGCGCCCGGCGAATTGAATGGTTTGCATATTCCGGAAGATAAAAAATTAGATCCGGAATGGATAAGGTCATTATATGAAAGAGGGGCACCTACTACTTATCTTAAAAGCAGGAACGAATTGAATTATATCGGTATGCCTGTAGGCGGTATCAATTGCGGTACTGTTTATCTCGGCGGAGATGGCCGGCTCTGGTTATGGGACATCTTTAATAAAAATCAGGAAGGAATAGAACCTACTGTGATTCAATGGAATACCGGTAAGGAAGAAAGAAAGATACGCCCTCGTGACGGCTCCGCATACCTGCAACCCCCAAAAAACATTCGTCCGCTTCAGCAGGATTTTATACTGCATACTGAATATGCAGGAAAATTAATAAACAAACGCCTGCAGGCGGAAGACTGGGATGAAATAAGTTTTGAAGCCGCTTACCCGATTGCAACCATTCGGTATACTGACAAAGACCTTCCGCTTGAAATTTCGCTGGAAGTCTGTTCCCCGTTTATTCCATTGGATGAACATAACTCCGGATTGCCGGCTACCATTCTTTCTTTTACAATAACGAATACATCAACTGAAAATATAAAGATCAGCTTAACCGGTTTACTTGAAAACCGTACAGCAATTGATACCATCCTGCAGGGCCGGCATCAGCGCGTAAACACAGCTATCAAACATTCCGGTATTCATGCAGTGCAACTGGGAGTTGAAAATGTAGCCGTCCCTGGTGATCTTTCACAGGCTCCCGATGTGGGTTCCATGTGCCTGGCTTGCTTTAACAAAAAAGCGCATGTTAATACTAATTATATTGACGGCCCCGGCACTGAAATTTTATTAAATACTCATGAAGGCCCAACGCGAAAACCTGCGGATGAAAAGCTTCTTGGAAGTGTTACCGTTTCTTATGAGTTACATCCCGGTAAGCCGGTAAGTGCTGATTTTGTGATTTCCTGGTTCTTCCCCAATCTTTCTTTCAAAGGCTTGCAGGATAAAGGCCGGTATTACAGCAACCAGTTTGCAAATGCATTTGAGGTGGCAGCATATATCAAGCACCATTTTAAAAAACTTTCTTCTGAAACAAAATTGTTCAAACATACATGGTATGATGCATCGCTGCCGTACTGGTTCCTGGAAAGAACACTGTCGAACATAACCACGCTCGCTACTACTACCTGTCACCGTTTTAGTTCCGGAAGATTTTATGGCTGGGAAGGAGTGGGTTGTTGCGCGGGAACATGTACGCACGTATGGCACTATGCGCAGGCA
>CAXSIE010000201.1:0-8188 GCA_964237295.1 uncultured Flavihumibacter sp.
CTAACAAAGAATTAGCCAGTGTTCCCAAAAAGACAAACGGGATTTTATAATGAACAATATCGGTCATCTCCACACCTCCCTCAATTTCTTTAAAATGATGCTGGTGGTGCCACATGCTGTAAGGCCCGTACCGTTGTTCATCTACAAAATACTTATGGTTCTCAACATGAGTGATCTCCGTCATCCAATAAAGAGGAATGCCTAAAATAGGTTTTACAGTGTACTCTATTATTTGTCCGGCATACATTATTTTTCCGTGATACAATGAAAGGATCTTAAATCCTAAATGCTCTGGAGTGATATTCTGTAAATTATCAGGAGTTGAAAAAAACTGCCACGCTTTTTCCAGCGTTGCAGGTATTTTCTGAACAGTTTTAAGCGAGTATACAGCCATTATACTGTACAACGGTTGATACTATAAAATTGTTTGGGTTATGAAATCGTTGCCGGTTCTTCCCTGACTATAATAAGCACCTAAAGGTTTTATACAACGGCCGAAATACCTGTTATAACTTACCTGCTTCAACTACCAAACTTAACCTTCAACCTTAAACTTTGCTTCCTCCATATAAACTTCGCTCTTCATGATTCTTTCCTTAAGTTTCTTAAAGCCGGCGTTATTTTTTTCAATGTATTCAAAATGTCCGTATAAAGAAAGATTTTCTTCTGAATCTAATCCAAGCTCAGTTGAAAACAATATTACATGAATACGGAAATCGGATATACGGATGTGTTTTAAAGTCTCCAAACCGCTGAGTACTCCATCAAGGTTATTATCTAGCACTATTAAATCCGCTTTGCAACCGGCTAACGCTTTCAGGCAATCTTCACCGTTTGAAAAAAAATGAATTGTTGTGCTGATAGCATCCAGTTGTTTAGCAATTAACTGCTGGTAGAAAAGATTGTCTTCAACTACAATAATATTAAGTTTCTTGATATATTTCATGCTTTCCCTTTATTTATACGTGAGAAAGCGTCAAAATCATGCCTGTTCGCTAAATCATTTGTAACATGCTACTATTCAAATTTTTATACATAAACGTGATTTTAAAAAAAATCCAGAATTGGGAATGAATTGATGTTCTGGGAATAATTGTTGTGTCTGCAATTAATTAACGCATTGTTATCCCGCTGTCAGCACAATTTTAAAAACTTCAACAATTCAATAAGCATTTAACCCTAAAGCAAATCCTTTTTTATCTGGTCGATACATTTGCCAACAACGTCATTTATCCGGGAAACCATTGCAGGAATATTATCAAGAGATTCTTTTGTTTTAGCGGTTTGCTCTACTGTACGTATATCCTGTCCGATGGAATGAATGCCCATAGAATCCAACGTAGATTTTAATTTGTGGGCCGTTTTACTTACCATGTCCCAATTCTTGTTTTGCAAAGCAACATTTAATTCTTTCAGATTTGCCGGAACGGTATCAACAAAAAGAGAAACCATTGTTTGAACAAATTCTTCATCACCTCCGGATATCTCAATGATTGTAGAAAGGTCATATAATTTTTGGTTGGATACAGGTGAAGATTCACTTAATTCGTGGGTTTTCATTTGGATAAGATTTATTTTATCATTTTTAAGATTTTCAGCTATAACCTCGAATAATTTGGGTTCGGATAATGGTTTTGATAAATAATCATTCATTCCGGCTGCAAGATATTTTTCACTGTCAGTGTTCAAAGAATTTCCCGTTAAGGCAATTACCGGAAGATTGGCTTTTGCCGGGTTATTCATCATCCGTATTTTCCTGGTTGCTTCCATGCCGTTCATTTCAGGCATTTGAATATCCATTAAAACCAGATCGTAATCGTTTTGCTCTATCATAGCTATCGCCTGGCTACCGTTATCTGCCATACTCACTTCAAAGCCCCAGGATTCCATAATATGCCGGGCTATAAATTGATTAAGTTCCATATCTTCCACTACCAGTATTTTTTTCTTACCTAAAACCGAATAATTCATTTCAGGTTTCAGCTCATCCGGCATTTCTTTTTCATCACCGATTAAGTAAGGGATTTTAATAGTGAAAACAGAACCAGTATTTTCTTCGCTTTTAACACTCAAAGTTCCATCCTGCATTTCAAGCAGGTTCTTGCATATACTTAATCCAAGGCCTGTTCCTCCATATTTTCGTGTTATGGTGGAATTTGCCTGAACGAAAGGTTCAAAGATGGTATTTATAGTGTGCTCACTAATGCCAATGCCGGTATCTTTTATACTGCATTCAATAATGGCGACATTATATTCAATAGATGCAATACGTGTAGTGATTATAATACGGCCGTGCTCAGTAAATTTAAGTGCATTGTTAAGCAGATTGTTTAATACCTGATTTAACCGGAACGGGTCTCCGATAACTACCATTTCGCCGGGAATGGTATTTTGATAGATAGTAGCCAGCCCTTTTTCTTCAGCGCGGTAAATAAAGGATTGAACAATATTTGAAATTTTATCAACAATCTTAAAAGGCAGTTTCTCCAATTGCAATTTGCCTGCAACAATTTTTTCCAGGTCAAGCACATCATTAACAATCATCAGCAGGTTATTGGCAGAATCCTGGATCAGTTTTAAAAAATTGCGCTGCCTGTCATTTAATGCAGTTTTTCCTAATAATGCGGAAATGCCCAGGATGCCGTTCATAGGCGTTCTTATCTCATGGCTAAAGTTTGCCAGGAAGTTCTGCTTGTCCTTTGTGGATGCCTGAGTGTCTTTAATTTCACCTGTTAATTTTTCTTCCTGTAAAATTCGTTGGGTAATATCCTGTGCAAAACAAATGGCACCGATATCATTGTCTTCTTCTGCCTGAATATCCGCAAGCAGGTACCTTCTTTCTGCCGACTTGGTAACTAAACATAAAACGCCCTGTTTTTGCTCCCTGTTTTTTAAAGCGGGTAAATAAGTATCTAAAAAATCCAATTGCTCCTTTTCGGGCATAAAATTATAAAGGTACTTTCCGGCAAGTTCTCTCTCATTATATTCAAGCAACTTGCAGGTGGCTGAATTTACCGAAAGTATTTTGCCTGTAGTATCGAATGAACAGATAAGCACCTGGCCGTTATTGATCAGGTTCTTATAATATTTTTCAAGGCGATAGTGGTTCAAACTCATCACCTTTTTCGCAACGGCTTCAGGCTTGCTCTGCTTTCTCTGTAAGCTCTTGCCAGGGGTTTTCCGGGTCTCCTCTTTGGAAATACCGTTTTTTATTGTTTTCATTTCAGCCATGGTCCACAGGGTACTTTTATAATTCTAGGCCAGCACTAATTCTTCATTTTTTAGCATGCGGTAAATGGTAGACTTGCCAATGTCTAACTTTTTAGCAACCAGCAGCACATCCGAATCATATTTATTCAGGTAATGCTGAATGATCATATTATTATAATCCTTCAGTGATGTTTCGCTGCTTAACAGGTTCGAAATTGAACCGGAGCTGTTAAAGGTTATATTAGATGCTTCTATGGTTTCATTATCAGCCATAACAACTGATAACTCCATCATTGATTTTAATTCCCTCACATTACCGGGATAAGAGTAATGCAACAGCTTTTGCTGGGCGTCTGCTGAAAATATCTTTTTGGGGAGCTTGTTTTCTTTGCAGAAATGGTCAGTATAATGCTTGGCCAGAATCAATATATCGCTGCCTCTGTCTCGTAAAGGTGGCAGTTCAATCGGCAGGCCGATTAAGCGGTAGTACAGATCTTCCCGAAAGCGTTTATTTTTAACTTCTTCCTGTAAATTTTTATGTGTGGCAACGATGATGCGTGCATTTATAGGGATCACTGCATTATCACCTACACGTGTAATTTCTTTTTCCTGTAATACGCGTAGTAACTTGGCCTGAAGGTTAATATCCAGCTCTCCTATTTCATCGAGGAACAACGTTCCTTTGTCAGCTTCTTCAAATTTTCCGATCCGCCTGGTTATGGCTCCGGTAAAGGCGCCTTTTTCATGTCCGAATAATTCGCTTTCTATAAGCTCCCGTGGAATAGCAGCCACATTCACTGCTACAAAAGGCATTTTATGCCGGTCGGAATTATAATGGATCGCTTTTGAAACCACTTCTTTACCGGTACCTGTTTCACCGGTAACAGACACGGTTATATTTGTTTTACATGCTTTCTCCATAAGCGCATAAATTTTCTTGATAGCATCGCTTTTTCCCAGGATCATTTGAGAGAAATCGTATTTGCGGCCAACTTCCGTTCGCAGTTCTTCCACTTCCTGTTTTAACCCGGCAATTTCTCTTAAATGCAGGATGGCATTCCAGAGGCGGTCCTTCGTGTCATCATCTTTAACGATATAATCGAAAGCGCCGTTTTTTAATAAATTGATAGCAGTGCCTACATCTTCCTGTCCGGAGATCATAACAACCTGTATGTTCCGGCTAAAATCCTTGATCCGTTTCAGCACTGCGGTGCCATTGCTATCGGGCATTGAATAATCAAGTGTAACAACATCCGGATTTTCGTGAAGACGGGAGAAAAATTCTTTGGTGGAATCGAAACGCTTTACTTCATATTCAGGATTCAGTGATAAATAGTGATATAACATGGAGCCATACCAGACATCATCTTCTAGTATAAAAATCTTAAAAGCATTTTTTTTCATACAGGTTACGGGTATATTGGATATAATAGGATTAAAGGGATCGACTCAAACGTTATTCCCATTTATAGAACGTTTCCAATTATAGATTATTACAAGAGGTTGATGAGAAGTTAAGTAGGTAGGTAGTTACTCTTAGCATGGCCGGTGTGGTGTAAAGCTTTCCATCAGGTATTGAAATGCTTTCAGCGATCAGCCGAAAGCTATTAAAAGATCGACGCCTTACAGGGTGCTGTCTGATAGCTGATAGCATTGTTAAACTTTAACTTTTAACCTTGAACTTAAAATTTTGAACTACCTTCTAACCCCTATTTTTGTAAACTAAACTGTTCATTACCACTTAATGAAAAAAGGCGTATTATACTTTCTGGCTGTATTACTTACTTTTAAAATCCTGTTTCTTAGTGCCGGCTGTGCTAATATCATTCCTCCAACCGGTGGACCAAGGGATACTTTACCACCGGTATTGATTCAGGCAACACCGAAAGATTCTTCCCTCAATTTCAAAGAGAAAAGGATCAGCCTTTATTTTAACGAATACATAGACGTTCAGAATTATCAAGAAAACCTGATTGTTTCTCCCACTTTAAAGTCTGTACCCATAGTGGAAGGTAAACTGCATAATTTAACGATACGCATTAAAGATACGCTGGATGCAAACACTACCTACTCGCTGAACTTTGGTAATGCTATCCGTGATATTAATGAAGGCAATGAACTGAAAAACTATACCTACGTTTTTTCAACCGGCTCAACATTGGATAACAAACAATTTTCTGGTCATGTGGTGCTTGCAGAATCGGGAAAAATAGATAGTACTTTATTCGTTTTGCTGCATCGCAGGGGGGATGATTCGGCGGTGGCAAAAGAACGTCCCCGTTATTATGCGAAGCTTACCGGTAAGGGTGACTTTATTTTCAAAAACCTGCCTTCAGGAACTTTTTATTTGTATGCCCTTAAAGATGAAGGAGGCAACAAACGATACTCATCTGCTTCGCAGTTATTCGCATTTGCTGAAAAACCGGTTGTTATCGGTGAAAACAACCGGCCTGATACTTTATATGCATATGTTGAAGCTGTTGAACCTCCTGTTAAAACGGCAACAAGGCCTGTTGCTCCGGTAAAAGATAAAGGTACTGCTGACAGAAGATTGATAGTACAAACAAGCCTCGATGGCACCCAGCAGGACCTGCTAAGCTTTTTCAGCTTACTGTTTGCCTCACCACTCAAAAATTTCGACACTACTAAAATTGTTTTTTCGGATTACAGGTATCAGCCCTTGAAGTATGTTTCTTTTTCGTCAGACTCCTTATTCAAAAAATTCACACTCAGGTATACCTGGCAGCCAGACAGCACCTATCACCTGATACTGGACAAAAGTTTTGCGGAAGACAGCTCCGGCAGAAAACTTCTTAAAATAGATACTATTACTTTTAAAGCTAAAAAGCTGTCTGACTATTCACGTCTCCGGCTTCGTTTTCCCAAACTGGATCTTGGCAAAAATCCCGTTTTGCAATTTGTGCAATCTGAAAAAGTTATTGACTCCGCTGCTTTAACCACCCGCGAATTTAACAGACAGATGTATAAACCCGGAGATTACGAGCTGCGTATATTATATGATCAAAACAAAAACCTTAAATGGGATCCGGGGAACTTTTTCGGTAAACACCAACAGCCTGAGAAGGTGTTCTTATTACCTAAAGCATTAAAGATCAAGGCAGGAATCGACGTAGATGACAGGTATGAATTTTAATGATTAATTGTTAATGATTAATCATTACTTCGCAACATAGCTTTCCACCGGCAACCGGTTTGCCAATGAACGTGCAAGCGTCATTTCATCAGCATATTCCAGTTCACCGCCAAAAGCAATTCCTCTGGAAATGGTAGTAACTTTTATAGTGCCGGGCGGCAGCTTTTTTTGAATATAGTAAATGGTAGTATCTCCCTGTATATTAGGATTGAGGGCAAAAATAAGTTCCAGGGTATGTTCTTTTTGAACACGCTGCAAAAGCGGCTCAATGTTCAACTGATCAGGCCCGATTCCGTCGAGCGGCGATATTACCCCACCCAATACATGATATACGCCGTTATACTGCTGGGTGCTTTCAATTGCAATCACGTCACGGATACTTTCCACTACACAAATAATTTCCTGCTTTCTCATGGAGTTTGCGCAAATAGCACAAATATCGGCATCGGCAAGGTTATGGCATCGCTGACAAAACCTGATCTCCTTACGCATTCTTGAGATCGTATCCCCAAATTGTTGTACAATATTTACTTCCTGTTTCAGCAGGTGCAGTACCATTCTCAGCGCTGTTTTTTTTCCGATACCCGGTAATTTGGCAAATTCATTCACAGCATTTTCAAGTAAAACAGAAGGCAATTGCATGCGGCAAAGATAGTCATGTTCAACATGATATCTTTCAGAATGAATGATCTGTTAACTTAAAATACGCTTAGCAGCACATACCCCATACCTCATACCTGATCCCCATACTTGCTGCCGCTTTTGTTTTTAATTGATAAACAGTATATTTGCACACATTTCAGGCGGATTTGTTTATTGTTCGGCCTGATGAAAAGATGCCGGCAGGTTTATACCAACCTTCTAAACATCAACTGAACTAATAAACGTTGGAATAGACCTGTTTTAGCGCACTTCACAGTGTTATACTCCCCGTTAATAGTTCAGTACACTTTTATTTGCAGGCCATGATAAATCATGCTTTATCCGTTGGAACCAACGACTGAAATGATAGCACCATTATTCTAATTACTTAACCACCTTCTGATAGAGGAATGGAGGAACTTATTATGAAAACAATCCAGGAATGTTTAAAGGAAAGGATTCTTATTATTGATGGCGCCATGGGCACTATGATACAGCGGCACAAATTAGAGGAA
Organism: uncultured Flavihumibacter sp.; assembly: GCA_964237295.1. GTDB lineage: Bacteria > Bacteroidota > Bacteroidia > Chitinophagales > Chitinophagaceae > JADCRZ01. The sequence goes on from CAXSIE010000201.1 coordinate 7,522, forward strand.
GCCGATTACCGGGGTGAAAGATTTAAAGACTGGCCTTCCGATGTTAAAGGCAATAATGATCTTTTAAGCATCACCCAACCGGCTGTAGTTGAAGGCATTCACAGGCAATACCTGGAAGCAGGCGCCGATATCATTGAAACCAACACCTTCAGCAGCACTGCAATCGCGATGGCGGATTATGGAATGGAGTCGCTGGCTTATGAATTAAATCTTGCCAGCGCCCGGGTTGCCCGTAAAGCGGCTGATGAATTTACCGCTAAAGATCCGGCTAAGCCAAGATTTGTCGCGGGCGCCATCGGGCCATTAAATAAAACATTAAGCCTCTCACCCGATGTAAACAACCCCGGATTCAGGGCTGTAAACTTTGATGAAGTTGCCAATGCCTATTATGAACAGGTTAAAGGATTGGTTGAAGGTGGAGTTGACCTGCTGCTGATAGAGACCATCTTTGATACACTGAACGCAAAAGGCGCTATTTATGCTATAAAAAAATACTTCAGAAATACCAAACAAAAAGAATTGCCGATAATGATCAGCGGCACCATCACCGATGCCAGTGGCAGAACTTTAAGCGGACAAACCCTGGAAGCATTCTATATTTCCATCTCCCATGCAAATCCGATAAGCGTTGGTTTGAACTGTGCATTAGGTGCTACGGAAATGCGTT
>CAXSIE010000201.1:8198-8780 GCA_964237295.1 uncultured Flavihumibacter sp.
TTGAAGAGCTTAGCGAAATAGCAAGCTGTTATACTTCAGCTTATCCCAACGCCGGCCTGCCAAATGCATTTGGTGAATATGATGAGCAGCCACATGAAACGGCGCATATCATTGAAGAATGGGCACAGGAAGGCTTTGTAAATATTGTTGGCGGTTGCTGCGGCACTACCCCCGATCATATCAAACACATAGCAGATAACGTAAGAAAGTTTACACCCAGGGAACTGCCGGTACTGGAGCCAGCTTTATAAACCACGGAGGCACTTATGACACAGAGAGACACGGAGAAAGAATACTTGCCACTATCAGAAAGGGAAAAGTGGCTGGCACAGGAAATTATGAATATCGCTTTTTCTATTCATAAGACCCTTGGACCAGGCTTGCTAGAAAGCGTTTATCAAAAATGTTTCTGTTATGATCTGGCAAAAAGGAATATTTTCTATACAAATCAAAAATTGGTTCCTTTAAAATATGATAGCTTAATTATTGATGAAGGTTTGAGATTAGATTTACTGGTAGATGATTTAGTAATAATTGAATTAAAAGCTCAAGATAATTATCATCCTGTATGGGAAGCACAGT
>CAXSIE010000202.1:0-220 GCA_964237295.1 uncultured Flavihumibacter sp.
CTAAGCGAATGGACTAACATTCCTCATCCCTTTCATGTTAATATTGTTAACAATGATGAGGCGGCCATTGAATTACTGCATCAGCTTCATTTTGATATGGTAGTGGTTGATGGCACAGACAGTAATATAGATGGAAGAAAACTACATGCTGTTCTACCCATCCTGCAGGAAGATATAACAATGTTAAAATATGAAGGAGAAACAGCCGGGGAACTGGAAG
>CAXSIE010000202.1:230-1158 GCA_964237295.1 uncultured Flavihumibacter sp.
AAGCTATCTTCAATGCCAAGAAGTACCAGCGTTTGCAACGTATGATGCTGCTGGAACCTGCGGTTCAGGGCTCGTGGAGTTTGCCGGCCTTTTCTTTGAACTGATCTGACCATCGTAAAAGATATTTCTTTAACGCAGAGGGCACAGAGGAGATTCTCTGTGCCCTCTGCATTTTCTCCTCCGGCCGTTCTCTGCGTTAAAATTTCTTTTACGAACTACAAGACAACATCGAACAACCCGCTTTTCTGCTTGCCCAATCGGGTCGCTTCATAAAAAAATCATCAAATTTATCTGAATACGGCTCTTTGATTGCATCCTGCAATGTTAAAAACAAGCCATCATCCCCTTTTTCCAACGCTTCAATTGCCCTGTGTAATAAATAATTCCTTGGAATAAAACGCGGATTAGCTGCTTTCATTTTTGCCGATGACTCCTCACGTGAACAGGCATTAGCTTGTAAGCGTTCCAGGTAATCAGTTATAAGCTGAAAAAGAATTTCAGCCTTACCTTCATCAGGAACTTTATAAAAGCTGTCTTCAAAATGATTAACAACGTACTCTGCCGTTGTAACAGATGCAGGCAGTTCCATCAATTGCTGGTAAAAAATTGTCATATCCGGTTTTACCGAAGAAAGCATTGTTTCAAAATTCCTGATAAGCTCAAAATCCTGATCAAGCAATTGATCCAATCCAAGTTTGTTAGCCATCATGGCATAAAACTTCTTTAAATAAATCTCATCGTATTCATCGAGAGCTGCTACCAATTCGTCTGTACCTGTAAACAAAGGTGAAATAGCACCTGCCAGACATCCGAGGTTCCATTTGGCAACGGATGGCTGTCTGCCGAAAGCATATCTTCTTCCCGGCAGATCGGTAGTATTGGGTGTGAAGTTGGGATCGTATTCATCTACAAAAGAATACGGGCCATA
>CAXSIE010000202.1:1168-2635 GCA_964237295.1 uncultured Flavihumibacter sp.
CCGTTCTTTCGACTATCTCTTTAAACCACCGGATAATTTTCTCTTCACCGGTTATATGCGGATAAAATTTTTCAATTGTCCAGTTAACGAGCTTTGTCAAGTTGTCCACTTCATTTCTTGCAGCAAGGATCTCAAAATTACCAAAGCGCAAAAAGCTGGGAGCCACGCGCATCACTATAGCCCCGGGCTCGTATTGGGGGTGGCCATCATAAAACATATCACGCATCACCTCCTCACCGGTAGTAACAAGACTCAATGCCCTGGTTGTAGGAACTCCCAGGTAACACATTGCCTCGCTCATTAAATATTCTCTGAGGGAAGATCTTAATACCGCCCGGCCATCAGCCCTGCGCGAATATGCTGTAGGGCCGGCACCTTTTAGCTGCAGTTCCCAGGATTGATTGCCGGTATGCTGCCATTCTCCCAAAGTAATTGCTCTGCCGTCACCAAGCTGACCGGCCCAGTTCCCAAACTGGTGGCCGGCATAACAGGCAGCATAAGGATGCATAGAGGGACTGATAAAATTTCCACCAAGAATATTTATATCATTTTGATTTACCGGCTTTTGCATTCCGAGCTCTCTTGCAAGCGCTTCTGACCAGGCAAGAAGTTTGGGGGCTTTGACCGGAGTAGGGATTGTTTTGCTGAATAAAACTTTAGGTGTTTGCCGGGGCAGTAAACTACCACTTTGATCGCCGTCAAAATGTGTTACAAATTCGTTGCTATACTCTTTAGTGCTTAAAGACTCCATAAGATTACAACATAAATGGGCTGGAAATAGTTGGTAAAGACTCGAAATTCCTTTAAAAAACTATCACCCTATTCCCTTTTATTTCGGATATTGCTCATGAAGCAATTGCCGCCAATGAAACAACTACTCAACGAGCTTAAAAAGACCGAACACGGATTCAAACATATCATTGAAGCCGGTGATAAACTGCTGAAGGATCAATCAATGGATCACCTGGATATTGCCACCGAACTTCTTACAGATGAAAGCTATCAGGCACGAATGCTGGCTACTTATCTTTTAGGCCAACTTTCTACTGAAAACAAAGCTGCCTTGCAATTATTAAAAACTCATGTGTCAAAAGATGATAACTGGCGGGTACAGGAAATGTTAGCAAAAGCTTTTGATCAGTATTGTAAAACAAAAGGTTATGAAAATTCGCTTCCGGTAATCAAAGAATGGCTGGAAAACAAAAACGCACACTTAACCAGGGCCGTTATTGAAGGACTGCGCATCTGGACAAGCCGATCGTATTTTAAAGAAAATCCTGACGTTGCAGTAGCTCTTATAAGTAAACATAAGTCTGATGACAGTGAGTATGTTCGTAAATCTGTGGGAAATGCCTTACGTGATATCAGCAAAAGAAATCCGGACCTGGTAAAAGAAGAAACCGGAACATGGGATCTTTTAAATTCTAAAATAGCTTTTACATATAAGTTTGTTACTAAAAATCTTTA
>CAXSIE010000202.1:2645-3011 GCA_964237295.1 uncultured Flavihumibacter sp.
TGCCTTTTATTTAAGAATTGAATAGAGCGCTAACTGTTATTTTCAATTACTAACCGTTCTTGCTGATCGGCAAAGGCGCGACCGATATGTTACAGAATACAGCCATTTCAAAAAGCAAGGAGATACCGACGCGGCACACAAAGAAACAACCGTCAATGCCCCTCTTTATCTAAATATGCCTCAACATCCTTTTTAGTAACGGTAGTCTTCTTCGGATACTTCGCAAACCAGGCCCGAAACTCGTTCTTAATTTGATCAGACCAATCGCCGTGAATCTGCCCCGATGGATATTTTCCCTGCTGCAGCAGCAACCTTTCAAATTCATCCCTTAAACCTGTCATCTCCGAAGCTGCTACCAGCTCTTCC
>CAXSIE010000202.1:3025-8777 GCA_964237295.1 uncultured Flavihumibacter sp.
GAAATACCGTTACATGCCCTATCCTGATGGGCGCATTGATAGAAGTAGGCGTCATATCTTTTATGTAAGAAGGATCATGGCCTTTTACCCAGGCATTGAAACCTTTGGTTTCTTTTAGTTCCTGCATATCACGGATTGATCCGTAGAATATAACACCGTTACCGGTTTTACCATAGATAGCATTACCCAGACTTGAACCGATCAGCGTGCCATCCACTACTTTACCATAACCATCGGCAACATAAATATCGCCTTTGGTCAAAATGTCGATGGGCCAGATATTTATGCCGCCTTTTTGCGAACGGCCTTCTGTTTTTCCCTGGGCTTTTACAAGGCTGTCAAGATCAGGTCTTGCAGGCATGAACTGGGCCGTTACTACACGACCTACCATCGTTTCACCGGGTTTGAGAATAATCCAGTCTTTTTCTACCTGGTTGCGGTAGCCTTTATGTCCCAGGTATCCCCAGATTTGTTCCAGGGTTGCCTCGTGTAAACGTTCCAGCACTATGTCGGGCACTTTAGGCCGGCCGTCGGCAAAACGTTCACCTTTCCATTGAGATGTTAAGGCTTTTACATACTCGGGTGATGCCCCTATTTCCTGGGCGGAAGCAAAGAGTGCGCCTGACACAAAGGCGATGAATAAGATTAATCTTTTAAGCATAATGAAAGTATATGTTTTTTAAAAATTTTTTGTCTGAACTATTCAGAAAGCACGTTTGCCATTACTGATCGCCTGCATCAAACCGCGCATATACCCAAAAGCATACAGCGCTCCGATATTACTGTACCCCGGGTGCTCGTTACTATCGCCGGCCATTGTGGGTACGTGGTCGGGACGAATCGGGCCTTTGAAGCCAATATCATAATAAGCCTGCATAGCCGCGTACATGTCGATCTGTCCTTCATCGTGAAATGTTTCTTCAAATTTAAATTTACCACCTCTTACGTTACGGAAATGCACAAAATGAATAAGGCCACGTTTTCCAAAGTCTTTAACCACCGTTGGTATATCAACACCCATCAGTGAAAAATTACCCTGGCACATCGTGATGCCATTGCTTGGACTTTTAACAATATCAAGCATCCGTTTAAAATTATCCACCGTTGTCATGATGCGGGATATGCCTTTTATACTGTCTACCTGCGGGTCATCAGGATGCATGGCCAGCTTCATCCCTATTTTTTCTGCTTCGGGAACAACAGCTTTAAGAAAATATTCCAGGTTCTTCCAAAGAGCTTCTTTGGCAACAATGCCATATTCGGTATTGGGCGCGTTCTTTACATCTTCATAATCAAAAGCGGTTACCAGCGCACCGCCCCGGCCGGGCTTATCCATTTTCGTGCGGTACCAGTTTATTACAGGCATCCAGTTATAACATATCACATCAATATCTCCGTATTGTTTGATGTTTTTCATATAGGTGATGAAGTTGGCAATCTCTTCATCCTTACCCGGCAGTCCTAATTTAGTTAAGGTATTCAGTGATGCCGGGCCTTCGATTACTCTTAACTTCAATCCCACTTTTTCCCAGGCCTCTTTATTAGCGGTGATCACTTTAGGATCCCATGCAGGTAAATCTGCTAATCCAACCATCTTTGGATTTATTCCACCAACCGCGCCTAATACATCGAGCTGTTTCATAAAGGCAATGCGGCGCTCATCCATACCCGAGAAATAAGCTTCACTCATTTGCATACCCGCATCCTTGGCCATGGTAGCAGGGTTTTCTTTAGGAGCGCTCTGCACTGCCATCGCCGGACCTATGCCACCAATAGAAAGCGCAGATGCCAGCGTTGCGGTTTTCTTTATAAAGTTCCTGCGATTATTGTACATGATTATGTTTTTAATTTGTTCTGTGATTAAACATTGCCTGTAGGTTTAATAAATTAGAAGTATGATGAATGGCTGGCTGGTGAGTTGGCAATGGTTTTTTATTTATTTCCTTACTAACTTTTACACTTCTTTATATTAAGGTAGTTAGATTTTAGAATATGAAGCTCGGCAATCAAATGATTTCATTAAATTCTTACTGCAAATGAGTCTTCATAATGTCAGGATATTTTTTGATGAAGTGTCTTTTGATAAGCCTGGTAACCAGGGGCGTAAAAGGAGGTATTACGTACGAGATCCACGGATTAATAAAGGAAAGCAGGAATATGCCAATAAAAATGGCTGGAATGATAAGCGATCTTGATTTATAATACTTTAGTATAACCGGATTCAGATCGGCACTTAAATGATATCCGGGATTGCCGATAATGCTCCATAACCGGTAACTGAAAAAGCCTGAAAAACTGATATTGATCATATAAACCGCCAGTGGCAGTCTAAGTGCTCCGTTATAATATTCGCTCAACACTCCGGTGCTGAAAGGCATTACCACTATGGGCAATAAAAAAAGAATGTTGTTCCATAATAGTTTTTGATTGATATGAATTACATAATTGAACATCCTGTGATGCACGAGCCAATATAACCCGATCACAAAAAAGCTGACTAAAAATCCTGCGAATTTTGGTATCACTGAACGAAGATGATCCCAGAGTATGGCATCTGTTACATGATCGTAATGTACCTCCGGCACTCTTATTTCAATGATTAAAAGAGTGATTGCGATTGCAAAAACAGCATCGCTAAATAATGCAATGCGCTCGATCTGAAATTTTTCTTTGTGTAAATCATTCTGCTTGTGTTCTTTCATAGTTGAAGATAAACAGTCAGTAATTTTGTTGGTTTAATAACATAACAAGCAGTTGAAGCACTCTATATAAGTATTACCGGATCAAATTTATCATTATATTATTTGAAACATACATGTTACTTGGAAAATTTATGTTGAACTTATTTTAGTGGAGTTTTTGTCGAAAAGCGAAAATATTTTCAACACTACAGGAACCCCGGCAGTTAAGGCAGCCACATAAGTGAGTAATTTGGAATAAGCTTCCTGTTGGGAAATGAGCAAAAAGGCGAGAATTGCAAAAATCACAATGTACAAAGGAACTCTGAGATTAGACCAGTTGCCGTTCTCCCTGATCCGGTCCTTTATCTTCATTGCTTCGGTGTTGCCAATAGCAGTAAGAATAAAATTCCTGAAGCCCCTGTTAAAAAGATGCAACGGACCATTTGAATTTATGATCACGCCTTTGGCGATAAGCATGGTAAGGTTATAATCGTCGTAAGAATTAACCAGATTGTCTTCAGCCAGATCGTACAATAAAAACTTTTCTTCCTTTGTTAGCGATTGCCATATATACATGTAAAAATAATGCGCTGTGATCTGCAGTTTTAGCGCAAGTTCGTCAGTTTTTGCTTCGCTCCTTTCATTTTTAATTACCTGTGCAATATCCAAAGTAACACCCTGCATTTTATGAAGGAATTGAGTATAATCAGTTTCTGAACAAAGAAGCTGATTTAAAGCGGCCGCAGTACTTTTTTCCCGCTTTGTTATGGGCATTATTGCAATACGGTAATGACCCAACAACACATGCCACCGCTCCAGGTCATGACCTGATTTAGTGGCTGCATCACCCTTTTTACCCGAAGCATCAGCTTTCGGTTCCGATGCTTCAGCCTTCTTATTTTGTTCATTTAAAGAATCAAGAAAGTTTATAGGATGTATGGTGGAAAGTATTATGATCTTGCATTTGTTGTTTTTCAGCATTACCTGTTCCAGCATGTCAAGCTTTGCAAGATTGGTGAAATCGTCTTGAATATTATATTCAAAATGATTAAAGATGATGACTTTATATTGGAGATTAAGCGTTTCTTCCGTAAACTCAATCCATTCACTGTCCTTTCCGATTTCGGATCCCTTATCAGGAATATTTATTAAATCCGCAAGCAGTACATTGTTACTTTGAGGATGCTCTTTGCTATATATTAATTCTTCGCCATTACAATGAATTTTATCACCTTGTTCATTTTTGATCTTTTCAATAATTGTATTCAGTTTTCCCGCACCAGGCAGTCCAATGACAAAAAGGAGCCCATTCAATTCATTATCGGTAAGTATTTTGTCATCAAGCTTTTCCCATATTTTTAAATCCGGAAGATTAAGACAGAATATCTTTTTTACAATATTTAGAATAACAAAGTAAAAAATTACCAAAGCAACGATCAGCCACACCCAGTAATAAACAATATTTTTGGGCAGGAATAAATTGGGTATTTTATAATTTAATTTATAAGATCTTAATTTTAAGTACCTGTCTTTTATTCCGGTTTCGCGATATGTTTGCATGCCACTATCTGAATGCATATCAAAAAATCCCGGGTAGTACATAACAGAACTGTCTGCTGCTCCGTTAACAGATAACTTATCTGTTTTTACGGCTTTATCACTTATTAAAAGTCTGAAAGCTCCCAGTAATTGCATGCTCCTTCCTTTTTCAATTGACATGCGCTCATTCTTATTGATGTCCGTTTTAGGAACAACCTCAGGATATTCACTGATATATGCCCTGTCATAATACACCCCGGTTGTATCGTAAGCAGGCACGTTATTGCTGAAGTTGAAATTCATTCCGGGTTGCTCCAGTAAGCGGTTGGCATAATCTGTTTGTTTGTACCTGATACCCAGGTTCTGTTCATAATTATAAGAGCTGATATAAAAAAAAGCCACAGGCATGCCACTTGTAATGATAAGGGTTGTAATTATCATAAGGGAAAAGCTATGCGTATACTTCCATTTTACAGGTAAAATATTTCCAACATAAGTTGATAAATTGTCTGCATACCTTATTAAAATTAAGCCCAGGCTTATTGCAGCCAGTTCTGCTATAAGAAGAAGAACCATACTATCCAGCAGGATGAAAGCTGTTAAATTGTGAATAAAAAGAAGTATCAACAGAGCCCGTATAGCATACATCTTATACCGGTGATTATTAATTTTATTCACCATAAGGTAGCGCCTTGCAAGCAGCTTGTTGAAAAATAATGAAATAAAAATAACAGCAAATACAAGTAAAAACAGGAATTGAAAAAAGGTTATTAGTGGAAAACAAATTATGAGCATTAGAATGATAAACACATTCAACGCTGAAGATAACAGGTAATCCTTATGCCGGAAATCCTTTGGTCCTATCCAGCTCGTGTCGAACAATTGCTTCTTAAAGAAGGAACGTCTTGAAGAGACAAGGAAGGTTATACCAAGCTGTACCACAATGTATATAAAATGTAACAGAAGCATTAAAAAGGTAAAACTATATACCTCAATGTCTCTGGTTTCCTGGTAACTCTTGTCAGAAAAAATTATAATGCAATATGGAAGGTTCTTCATTGGCATAACCAACATTGAATAAGTTTTGCTGTAATAATTGGAGATGAATTCATTTTCCAACCGCGAATTAATACAGCTTGTAATGCTTGCGGAATCTGAAAATTCAGATTTTACATTTTCATTCAGGTTTCTTGACCTCATTGAATGATATAATACCTTGCCGTTATTATCAATAATTGCAAATGAGTACCCGGCAGGCAACAGGGTATTATCTACGCTGCTCATATTGAAAGCTATGGCAGCCACATCCACGTTGGAACCGTCTACTGACTTAATTGAAAGAATAGAAGTAAAAATACCGGTGGTCCACGACACTACCTGGTCAAGAAAATATTTTTTTGTGCTGTCTCCATCCAGGTAGTATGTCTTGTCTTCTTTAATACTTTTAAAATAATTGCGCGAGCTGAAATTATTATGCGGAGCATTATTGGCATCCTCCGTCCAGTTATATTTTTCCTGTCCTGTACTGTCCA
>CAXSIE010000203.1:0-8757 GCA_964237295.1 uncultured Flavihumibacter sp.
TTTCAGGAACTCCATATTTATCTTCATAATCAAAGAGCCAATTCTCAATTGTTCTGATTACATTCTCTAGATCATATACCACATCAAATCCATTAAATCTAAGAAAGGTTACTCCCAAATCTTCCAATTCTTTTTGCCTTTTTTCATCTTTGACAGCAGCCGGCTTATCATCATGCGTATTCCCGTCTATCTCAATTGCTAATAAAATATCTTTACAATAAAAATCTATTATATATTTTGAAATGGGTCTTTGCCTGTCAAAATCATAATCCATCATTTGTCCGTTTTTTAATTCCTTCCATAACTTTACTTCAGAAAACGTCATATCTTGACGTAGCTTTTTTGCAAGCAATTTTAATGTTGGATCGTATGGAATTATTTTGCGTTTCATGTATGCTGACAACTGCTTAATACCTGCAAAATAGTAGGTAACATAATATTTGTTACAGTGAAAAGACCCTTTATATCATCAATATAGAATTTAAAGAATGCCGATTGAAGAATGATCTTGTCAACTTTTCACAATCCTAAACTCATGCATAGAACCTGCGGCATGATAACTAATAGATAAATTATGGGTATCAATTATTTTCTTAACGATTGCAAGTCCGAGGCCGTTGGAATTGTATTCGTTAGATTTAAATCTCTTAAACCTTTTAAATAGTTGCTGCGGTTCAATAGCAGGTAAACTGCTGGTGTTGGATATGGTATATGTGTTATCAGTAACTGTAATGGCAATCCTGCCGCCGGCATCATTATATTTTACTGCATTGCCTACAAGGTTGCTTACCAAAGACTCAGCCAGCAATGGATGCATTTTTAAAATGCAATCACTAATAAATTTTTTTTCAATTACTACCTGTTTGTCTTTTATAACTTCTTCAAACAACTGCAGGTATTTGGTAGTGATGGAAATTAAACTAACGGTTTCATTGGTTTCATATTGTTTGTTCTCTATTTTAGCCAGTAACAATAAAGACTGGTTCAGTTTTCCCAATCTTTTTATAGCTTCACTGGCCTGCATAATGGAATCTATTTGGTCTTCAGTAAGATTTACATCCTGTAACATCAATTCCATCCTGCTTTGCGCAACTGCCAAAGGAGTTTGCATTTCATGAGCCGCATCTTCTGTGAATTCTTTCATGTTCATATAATCCATATGAATTTTATTAGCCATTGCATTGAGGGATGAATTGAGCTCATTGAATTCCTTAATAGAAGTATCTTCAAAATGAATAGCTTCCATCTGGGTAAGCTCCGCTTCGCGGATTTTCTGCAGGGAGCCTTGAAAAGGCTTCCACAGTCTTTTGCTTATAAACCAATTAAACAGCAGCGTAGCAGCAAATAAACCGGTAAATACAAAAAGCATTATCCGGGTTACATTAGTAAAGAGCACCGATTTCTCTAACTGCGATTTGCGGATGATGATCTGGTAAGCAATACCGTTAACCGGCACTACCTGTGCTAACTGCCGGTAAGGAACTTTTATATTGGATATCTCCTGAAATACATAAGTATCTTTTATGTCTGCTTCGCGGGTCAGCGGTGCGTTAATAGGAAAGATCGTCAGTTCAGGTGTTTTTAAAATGAAAGGACCGTTGTTCTCCGTTTCATTTTCAAGAAAACGTACCCATTGTAATTCATCGTTCACCAGCTCATCATCCATTTCATTGTTCAGCTCTTTACTGAACTGAAAGTACAAGTATAGTCCGCCTGCAGCCAGCAATGGAACCATTGCCAGTAAAAAGTACAAGGTTGTTTTGGTGAGTAGTCGCATTGGGTGTTGTTTTTGGGTATGGGGTATGAGGTATGGGGTATGGGGTATGGGGGAAGAACCACGGAGGCAGGGTGGCGCGGAGGAACACGGTGATTGTTTTCAAAGTACATGGTAATACGGGCCTCTGTTTTACAAAACCATCGCCGTGCCTCTCCGTGCCATCCTGCCTCCGTGGTTCTTCCCCATACCCCATACCACATAACCCACACCATCAGCCATCAGTAAACCTGTACCCGGTTCCATACACTGTTTTTATATAATCATCACTACCTGCATCTATCAGTTTTTTTCGAAGATTTTTTATATGGGTGTAAATAAAATCATAATTACTTACCTGGTCATATTCATCACCCCAGATGTGTTCGGCAATAGCGGATTTGGTAAGCACCCTGCGTTGGTTGGCGATAAAATATTCAAGAAGCTGGTGTTCCTTATCTGTAAGGTCTACGGTTTTATCATTTATCGTAACCCTTCTGGCGTCGGGGTATAATTTTATTTCATGAAACTGGATGGTTTTACTGCCACCAAAATTTTTTCTTCTAAGTACCGCATTGATACGTGCGTTGAGTTCTGATAAATGAAATGGCTTAGTCAGGTAATCATCAGAACCTATTTCCAACCCGTTCAATTTATCTTCCAGCGAATTTCTGGCTGATATAATTATGATGCCTGCTTTAGATTCGATGTCTTTCAATTCTTTAACAATGTTTAACCCGCTGCCATAAGGTAAGCCAATATCTACCACTATGCAATCGTAATTGAAGGAGTTGATTTTTTCCCTGCCTTTAGTAAAATCATCAGCGGTTTCACAAACATATCCCTGGTGTTCCAGGTATTTCTGTATGGATTGTTGCAGGGCCGGTTCATCTTCTATGATCAGGATCTTCATTAATGGTAGGTTTGCTTCTAATGTAAATTCATATAAAATTAGCTGCTATCCGTTAATAATTAATCATTAACCATTAATCATTAAGAAACCCGCCTTTATAGCGGGTTTCTTTAACTGAATACTCAAAAATAATTATTAAACTTATTGAGCACTGTTCAAATCGTTTAACGCATATTGATATTCTGTCTGCGGTTGCCTTGCATATACACCACTGATCACCGCCGTATTCCCGGCTTCTTTAATGGCTTGTTTCAAAGCATCAATATTGGTAACTCTTGCATTATTTACTTTGGTAATAATAAAACCCTCTTTGATTCTGGTCTGGTCGGTTAAAATTCCCTGATTCAGGCTCTTTACCATTACACCACCCTGCAGGTCTAACTGGGCAGCAGTGTTCTTATCAAGGTTTTCAAATGTTGCGCCTAACTGATCTATCACCTGATCTTTAATGCTTTCATAAGTGCCTGATGCGCCTTTCAGTGTTACTGAAGTATTCTTTTCTGTACCGTTGTGTACATAGCTAAGATTTACTTTATCACCGGGACGCAATACAGATATTTGTTCTACCATTTCAGTGCCTGTGGTCACCGTTTTACCGTTTACTTTGGTTATGAAATCACCTTTCTGTACACCTGCATCTTCAGCAGCACTTCCTTTGGAAACATCCATTACAAATACTCCTTCACCTTCTTTAATGTTGTTTTTGCCGCGGTCTTCCTCACTCATCTGGTCGCTGCCAAACATAACGCCCAGGTAAGCTCTTTTGGTGCTACCGTATTTGATGATATCGTTAGCAACTTTCTGCACAAGGTTAGATGGTATAGCATAAGCATAACCTGCATACGATCCGGTTGGTGACGCTATGGCGCTGTTTATACCAATGATGTCACCATCTGTATTAACCAATGCCCCACCACTGTTACCCGGATTTACGGCAGCATCTGTCTGAATAAATGATTCTACCGGTGTTTTGCTCTGGCGGCTGTTTATTCCAAGGCTTCTTGATTTAGCGCTTACAATACCTGAGGTTACCGTTGTTTCCAGGTTTAAAGGATATCCTATTGCCAATACCCACTGGCCTAGATGTACATTTTCTGAATTGGCAAATGTCAGCGTTGGAAGATGTGTTGCTTCAATCTTTATTACTGCCAGGTCACTGCTAGGGTCTTTGCCGATGACTTTGGCTTTGAAGTCTTTTTTATTGTTAAGTGTAACGGTCAGTTCATCCGCTTCGTCAACAACATGGTTATTTGTAATGATGTAACCATCCTGGCTGATGATAACACCGGAACCTGAAGCTCTCTGGTCACGTGAACTGGGACGGCCTTCAGGCATCATATCGCCGAATCCATCACCAAATAAATCCCTGAAAGGATTGCTTTGCATACCTGAACCACCGGCAACCTGTTTTGCTTTGGTAAGTGTTTTAATGTGCACTACGGCCGGAGCTGCTTTGGAAGCCGCTTTCTCAAAATCTACCATTGGTCCGTCTGCAACGTTTTCATTGTAGCCGGTGTAGCGGGCGTTATTTTGTATTGAAGAGGAAGGTGAGGAGTAGGATGCCAGTGATTGATGTTGCTGGAATTTTCCATAGCCCCAAACGCTCCCGATTGATGTAGCAGTACTTACGAGTATTACTGCCGCTAAATTTCTTGCTGTCATGGCTTTAATTTTAAGTTTAATAATTATAGCACAACATTACAAGGCCATTCTGAAGCGATTCTGAGGGATTTTCTAAAAAGAGTGTTAAAGAGTTTTTTAATTCTGTGATTCAAAGAAAACTAATCTGTTATAACGGAAACCCTTAGAGCTTTTAGTCCATTGACACCCTGAAGGTCTTCCAGGTCCAGTTCTTCCAGGTCGCCGGCGAGGATATGCTGTTCCTGTAAATAATGGATGTAATTGATGTATTCATTTGCTTCATGCTGGTTAACATATACCAGCGCTATCTTATTAGGTTGTGTAAGCCGCTCTTTTGAATTCCGTATCCGCACTTTGTCTATTCTCTTTTTGATGATCTGGTAACGGATATTATAAGCGCCTTCCACGTCGAAACGTTTTTCATCTTTCCTGAACCTTATATCAATCGGTTGGGAATGGATAAAGATCAGTTGTGTGGTTTGAATGGGTACGGGCAAATCCACCAGCAGGGAATGAGAATATTTAGCAATTACAGCCATGGAATTAAGTTGCAGCAACCGAAGATTCTTTAAAAAAATATCTTTGAAAGGCTTGTCAGGAGTAATAGACTGACCAATATAAATATCGTATTCAACACCATCCGTTCTGAACTTTTCAAAGTAACATGGATAAGCATGCTGGATCTCCTCCTTCATTGATTCCATGTATTTATTAACAGCTGCAATTACAGTATTCATCGATGTTTCCAATAGTGTTCTGCTTTCATTTGCTATACCTTGTTTTATATCTATGGCGTTGAAATATTTTTCCATTATCCGCTCTGCAGCCGGATTGCCTTCTTTAAACTGTTGCAGGAACGGAGCGATATTGTTTTCAAGGAAATCATTCAGTTTTATTTCCTGGTTGAATCCCTGGGGACTATTAATAAGATCAAGATATTTTTGCGACAAAAATATTTTTTCATCAATCAGTCCGAAACCGGATTGTTTTTTCAAATCATGAAGTACTTCCAGTAACACGGTAAACTGTACCTGATGGTCCTTGTTCAATGCGGCGTTACGTTCTATAGATGAATTGCGTATGTCAACAGCACCATAAAGCGGGTAAACGTTTTCGAATTCTATTTCTTCCAGCTCTACCGGTTTGCCATTCAC
Organism: uncultured Flavihumibacter sp.; assembly: GCA_964237295.1. Taxonomy (GTDB): domain Bacteria; phylum Bacteroidota; class Bacteroidia; order Chitinophagales; family Chitinophagaceae; genus JADCRZ01. Next base: position 5,462 of record CAXSIE010000203.1, read on the forward strand.
ATGTTTATCACGGAGGTAATGCCAGGCAACTTCATTAAACTTCCATTGAACTGAAGGCTGCAGCGAAGTGAACTTTTCCTTAACAACACGCTCTATACTATCGTTGAACTCATCAATATTGTTTTTCAGCAACTGCGATAGCAACGACATGGCAGGATCAAGCCTGGAAAGCATGTCTTCATTCAATGCATCTTTCTTAAGGCTGTAAACTTCCAGTACGCCTTCAAGGGTGTTATTATAAAATATCGGAACAAGGGCATAGGCGCTTATTCCGGCGGTCTTAAGCATTTTAAGATAGATCTGCCTCGACTCATCCTCTATAGTTATCTCCCGGAAAAAAATCAGCCTGGGTTTCTTGAAGTAGTGTGCCGCCAGGGAAAGATAAGCCATTTCAGCGATGCCCTGTTCTTTACCGGCTTTTACCAGTATGCTGTTAAGGCAGGTGCCATCATTAAAAACCAGCTTGTCATTTACCTGCAAAACGGGGAGCAATCCGAATTTAACATCATTGCTTCCAACAAGGGCCTGTAATGAATCTATCACACTGGAATAATATGTCCCTTCTTCAAACGAAGAACGGTTCAGTATGATGCTTCTTATATTTTCAATGGATTGTTGCGAGGTCACTTCAGTAATGCTGGCTATGCCGAATCCCTCAAAGCGAAACATACTGAGCGGAATGATCTTTTCAACCAACGCAATCATTTCGTGATGATCATGGCCTATTGATTGTAAAGTCTCCAGCTTTAATTCCGGTAACGGATCATTATGATAAACCTCGATAAACCGGCGGTCTATAGTCATTCTGAAATACCGCAGCAGCCCTGATTTTTCGTCTTTTATGGAATGGATTATTTCCTGTTTGAAAAATGAAGAGATATTATAACACTTTTCAAGGATAAGGGAATAGCTAAACTCCAGCTGGTTGTAACGTACTTTTTCCAGCTTCTCCCCTGACAGTTGCTTTGTTAGTTTTCCCTGGGTAATATGGGATACCATATTGAAATAAGCATTGGTGCTATAAAACATGACGGGACGTAAAGGCATGCTCAAAGCCCAGTAATGAAGTTCCTCATCTTCAATCAGCGGTGACAGAATACTGTAGATCAATTCCAGCAGCGGCTCATGGTCTTTAACACATGCTACATCAACCGGACCAAGCAATTCAGGGTGTTGCTCGTATTTTTCAATGATATAAGAAAGAAGCCTTGTTTTGTTACCCGAACTTTTTTCTTTCAGATTTTTTATATAATTCAAAAATGGTCTGAACGTAAGTACGGATTCTGCACTTGACGCCTGTAAATATTCCGAAGCTAAATCTAATATTGTTGTATGCATAACTAAAAGCGTAATCCCATTGTAAAATAAGGATACCATCCTTCCTTTGAATTTGCCATTACAAAGTTAAACGCTATCAGCGATGCCGGTGCGAAATAAATTCCGGCCCCCAGGCCGTTATGCCAGGTGGAAGAATGTTCATCTTTAACCCACACACGACCGATATCCCATAAAGTTGTTACACCAAATTGTCCGGGTAAAATGTAACTGGCGATATCGGCCACTTTAATACGGAACTCGAGGTTGTTGTAAAAACTATGTTGTCCGGCAAAACGATACTGACGGTAGCCAAGCAGGTTTTCCTGGCCGCCAATGAAAGCGGACTGGTAAAAAGTTGTTTTTCCGATACTGATGGTACCACCAAATCTATCTGCCAGCACAATAGATGACCTTGCGTTCAGGCTTTTGTACACTGCAAATTCAGGAATTATTTGCGCAAAAGACTTAGCGGTAGGCACCATGCCTTTATAGGCATTCAGTTTAATATTTACATAACTTCCCCATAACGGCAGTATTTTATTACTTCGTTTGTCATTGGTATAATTGAGCGCCACACCCAGGTGCCATTTTTCCTTATTGTAGGTCAGGCTATCATAGGATGTTATTTTAGCATTGGTTATAAACCTTCCATTATTATCATCCGTATCCAATGCGTAGTAATTAAATGAAGGCCCGATGCTTACAGAAGCGCCTTTACCACTCCGCCACCGCAAAGCAGGGTCTATCTGGTAGTTGTTAAAACGGGTGCGATAGAATCTTTTGAAATTACCGGTTTTATCGAAAATAGTTTCATTACCGAGTCCGAAAAAATTAATAGTATTATTCGGGGCTCGTGCCAGCGCCTGCATGGTGATATCCGTATTACCGAAAGCATGTATCCATTCGCCGTTATATTTGATGCGAAACGCTTTTGTTGAAAACGAATGAGTGGCAGTCAATTGATGGGAGCTTGCATAAGGGAATTTCCTGAAACCTTCCTGTTTGATGAATTTGAATCCTGCACCAAGCAATAATCCGTCATCATAATTGATGCCTGCATTAAACACGGGCATCCACACGTTGTAAAGGTTCACCGGGGTAAATGCGGTATTGGCACTGTCGTCTGACAGGTGCTTATTAAGTTTTGAAAGGTCTCCGGTATAGGAGGATGCGTTGTTCTTATCATACAACTGCACTTTATTTTTTGAAGCGATCACTGAATACGCTTTGGCATCACTGCCACCGATAATACGCAGTTTAACGGGTGATGTTTTGTTATCGAGCACTACGCTGTCATTACCGTTATGTATAAAAAGCCGTACTTCTTTTGTAAGTGAAGGATCGAATGTTTTGTTCATAAGCTGGTCTTTTACCTTACGTTCCTTGGACAGTTTATGAATACTGATGTTAAGGCTGCCGTTGAGCGTGTCACTTATCTGTACGAGTTCATTTTTATCGGTAGTTTGAATGTCTACCCTTTTTTGAAGGAAGCGATAGAACCGGTCCATTACCAGCGGCACCCGGTTACGCCTTGATTCCAGTTTGGCTAATAATACATCATGCCTTAGATCATATGATTGTTTCGGCAATCGCAGCAAAGCTGCTTCCAGCACGGAATCGGTCACTGCCTTTTTAAAGTCTTCCGCTTCTTTCATCCAATCATTGTAATTAAACTGGAAATCAGGGTACGCATTTATAAAATTTGTTTTAGACATCAGCCATTTTGAATGGCTCACTTGTGCATCGAAGTTTCTCAGGGTAGGCAGGATATAATCCCTGGAAGCTATCTGTGGAAAGATGCCTTCCGTTACATGAAATACCTGGTCGCGATCGCGGGAAACGCCCACGTATTTCTTTCCTGATTCAATCCCTTTGTCGAACCAGCGCCACTGATCGGCATGCCGGTCCCAGTCACCCAACAACATATCCAGCATGCGGGCGCGTAAAAATTCCTTTCCTTCCAGCCTGTTGTCATTGTC
>CAXSIE010000204.1:0-1812 GCA_964237295.1 uncultured Flavihumibacter sp.
ACTATATACTGTAACCCGTTTTTATGCTTTTTTCCTTAACTTAATGACATTGCCCGAAGGGGTGATAAGATTATAGTATTGAAATAACGTTGGAACATAACCCCGAAGGGCAATGTCATTAAGTTAAGCAGTTCTTTTTAATTACAAGCACCAAGTGAAAAGTAAGCCTGGCTGTACATCCCCTCCTTCGGAGGGGACATTACGTCCGAAGGACATAATGGGGGTGGGTTACCGGGCAACATGTTACCGAATGGTAGTAGTTGTGCTTGTCGGTTAGCGTTTTGGATGGTAGTTACTGAATAGTTACAGTCAACCCACCCCCGTTTGGCCTTCGGCTCAAACGCCCCTCCCAGGAGGGGATGTACAGCCAGACTTACTTTTCACTAAGTGCTTCCTGTTAAATCTCAACTTAATGACATAACCCGAAGGGGTGACATGATTCTTCCGGTTTGAGACCTTTATATCACCCCTGCAGGGTTTGTACTTGGTGCTTATCATTTGCTATAATCATGTCACCCCTTCGGGGTTTTTGACTTATATTGCATTCACTCTACACCTCATACCCCATAGCTCATACCCCATACCCTACAACTTTGTTTACTTTTGCATTTAAACTTACTCTATGAATTTTCAGTTAAGTGAAGAACAGTTGATGATACAAAAAGCTGCACGCGATTTTGCAGTGAATGAATGTTTGCCGGGAGTGATAGACAGAGATGAGCATCAAAAATTTCCTGAAGTTCAAATCAAACTTCTGGCGGATCTTGGTTTTATGGGAATGATGGTTGATCCGGAATACGGCGGTGCCGGTATGGATACAGTAAGTTATGTGCTTGCCATGGAAGAGATCAGCAAGGTAGATGCCAGTGTAAGCGTTTGCATGAGCGTAAACAACAGCCTTGTTTGCTGGGGACTTAACGCCTATGGAACCGTGGAGCAGAAAAAAAAATACCTGATACCATTGGCTCAGGGCAAAAAAGAAGAACAACTTTATATCGGCGCCTTTTTGCTGAGTGAGCCGGAAGCGGGCAGTGACGCTACATCACAACGAACCACGGCTGAGTTTAAAGGAGATCATTATATACTTAACGGCACCAAGAACTGGATCACAAATGGTAACTCGGCATCAGTATACCTGGTGATGGCTCAAACCGATCTTTCCAAAAAAAGCAAAGGCATCAATACTTTTATTGTGGAAAAAAATTGGCCGGGTGTAACAGTAGGCGCCAAGGAAAATAAGTTGGGTATCCGTGGGAGTGATACGCATAGCATCCTCTTTAATGATGTAAAAGTGCCGGTTGAAAACAGGGTGGGACAAGACGGTTTTGGGTTTACCTTTGCCATGAGAACCCTTGCCGGCGGAAGGATTGGGATTGCTTCACAGGCATTGGGTATCGCCAGCGGTGCGTATGAACTTTCCTTAAAGTATTCAAAAGAAAGAAAATCTTTTGGAAAAGAACTGATGCAACATCAGTCCATACAATTTAAGCTGGCTGATATGGCAACACGCATCGAAGCAGCCCGGTTGCTTTGTTTTAAAGCAGCCTGGGAAAAGGATAACGGTATGGATTATTCATTAAGCAGTTCGGTGGCGAAAGTATTTGCCAGTGAAACTGCTATGTGGGCCGCTGTAGAAGCCGTGCAAATTCATGGAGGTTATGGCTATGTAAAAGAATACCATGTGGAACGGTTAATGAGAGATGCCAAGATTACACAGATATATGAAGGCACCAGCGAAGTGCAGCGCATGGTGATCAGTAGAAACATTTTAAAATAATTTCAGGTGTGATAGCTGATAACTGACGGCTGATA
>CAXSIE010000204.1:1822-5698 GCA_964237295.1 uncultured Flavihumibacter sp.
AATTTAAATTATTATGCCGGTTAATATTAAAAAATACAGGGAGATAGCAACTGATCTGGATGATACAATACAACTTGTAGCCGTATCGAAACTCAGGACAGTAGAAGAGATCAGACTCCTGTATTCATTAGGTCATCGTGATTTCGGAGAGAATTATGTTCAGGAATTAGTAACAAAGCAATCGGAACTGCCTCATGATATCCGCTGGCATTTTATTGGCCATTTGCAAACTAATAAAGTGAAATATATTGCTCCATTCGTACACCTGGTGCATGGTGTGGATAGCTTGAAATTGTTAAACGAAATAAATAAACAGGCTGCTCTGAACAACCGTACCATCAGATGCCTGTTACAGGTTCATATTGCACAGGAAGAAACGAAATATGGTTTGAACGATAAAGAGCTTAAAGAAATTATTGAATCAATTCCTGAATTGAATGTAAGCAATAAACTTTCTCATATAATGTTATGTGGCCTGATGGGGATGGCATCCCTTACTGATGATGTTAACCAGTTAAGAAAAGAATTCAAATACTTAAAGTGTTTACTGGATGATTCTCGTGAAGAAATGAAACAACCCGCTTTTAATGTCCTGAGCATGGGCATGAGTGCCGATTATAAAATTGCCGTGGAAGAAGGCAGCACAATGGTGAGGATAGGAAGTTTGTTATTTGGTGAAAGACCTGCTAAATAAAAAAAGAAGAATTGATTTTAGGTTGAAAGGAGTTTCGCCGGGCCGTTCCCTAATTTTGTACAACATTATCTTATCCCTTTATCAGGCTCCCCATCTTCTCACGTAATAAAATCTTATTCCGGCGTTATTATATTTATTTTGTACCATGTACTATCTGGAATTTTTTAATACCTGTAATCCTCTTTTCTATAGCACAATTACCTTAAAATCTTAGAAAATAATAAGCGTTAATTATTACTTCTGAATATTTATTTTAAGAAAAGGGTTACTATTTGGCTGAAATTGTATTAATATGTATAAATTACACTAAGTAGCGATTGTCCTGCCTTCTGTTGAGCCGCTTCCATATTGATCAATTTTTGTAATCAAATATTAAATAATATGGAACGCTCATTTTTTAAATCCTCAAAATCCGTTTTTATGAAAAGATCAGTCTTAACCGTGCTTATTGTTGTTAGTACCTTGTTTGCTGCGAAAGCAGGTAACCGTTTACCGGTCAACAATGAAAAAGAAGTGGCAATCACCTCTTTAGGAATTACAAATGGCGAAATGACTTTTAATTTGAAATGTGAAAATACAAATGAAGACAAGCTCAGTATTGTACTTTCAGATGACAGCGGCATAGTGCTGTACAAGGAAATTGTTGACAGTAAAAATGTAAATAAAACTTTTAAAACTTCATCAGAAATCGGAACAGTGGTCGTTACCGTTACGAATATTAAAAACAAGACAAAGCAGAAATTCGAGATCAGTAACGAAAAACGTTATGTTGAAGAATTGATCATTACAAATGTTCATTAAATAAGCAGGCGCTGCGGTTTATTAATGCAATCACTCACAGAGTGATTGCATTTTTTTATTACTAAATCATAAAGGAACTAGTGTTCAGTTAATCTTAAATTGACGCATTATCTATCAGTCGCTCGGACAGTTTTTAATCACGGTCAAAAAACATTTACAAGTATAGTTACTATCTTTCAATACGTAATTTCATGCTTAACTTAACACTGGTAACGCAAAGAAAAATTTATTAGTTCTTCCTGTTTGAAGGTGATAGACCAAATATGCGGAACATGCTGTAAATTTGCCGACATGCCACGGTAATAACCCGTGGCATCTGTTTAAAGCAAACTGTTATGACAGAGATCAAAAAAGAGGAAGAGAAGAGTTTAAATTTTATAGAGGAAATTATTGAAGCCGATATTGCTACCGGCAAAAATGGCGGGAGGGTTGTAACGCGTTTCCCCCCGGAACCGAATGGCTACCTGCATATAGGGCATGCTAAAAGCATCTGCCTGAATTTTGGAGTTGCAAAAAAATATGGTGGCGAAACCAATCTTAGATTCGATGATACCAATCCCGAAAAAGAAGAAACGGAATATGTTGATAGTATTAAAGAAGATGTTAAGTGGTTGGGATTCGGCTGGGCAAATGAATTATATGCAAGTGATTATTTTGAACAGCTATACGCATATGCTGTTGATCTTATAAAAAAGGGATTGGCGTACGTAGACGATAGCAGTGCGGAAGAAATCGCTGTTTTAAAAGGTACTCCTACTGAACCGGGTAAGGATAGCTCTTACCGTTCCAGGAGTGCAGAGATAAACCTTCAGTTGTTTCAAGATATGCGGGCGGGTAAATTTGCTGATGGCGGCAAAGTGCTTCGCGCTAAGGTGGATATGTCTTCCCCAAACATGCATATGCGCGATCCTATTATGTATCGCATCAAGCATACGGATCATCACCGGACTGGCAATGCATGGTGTATTTACCCGATGTATGATTTTGCGCACGGACAAAGTGATAGCATCGAAAACATAACGCATTCTATCTGTACGCTTGAATTTGTCCCCCATCGTCCTTTATATGACTGGTTTATAGAAAAGCTGGAGATTTTTCCATCACGCCAGTATGAAATGGCGCGGCTTAACCTCACTTATACTGTAATGAGTAAGCGTAAATTATTGCAGCTTGTTAATGAAAAGCATGTCACCGGTTGGGATGATCCCCGGATGCCTACCATTTCAGGATTGCGGCGGAGAGGCTATACCCCGGAAAGCATCCGGTTGTTCGCTGATAAAATCGGTGTTGCAAAAAGAGATAACCTGATAGATGTATCCTTACTGGAATTTTGTATACGCGAACATCTCAACCGTATAGCGCTGCGCAGGTTAGTTGTTTTTGATCCGTTAAAGATTATTATCACCAATTATCCCGAAGGTAGTCATGAGATGTTGGTAGGAGAAGAAAATCCTGAAGACGAAAATTCAAAATCACGTGAGTTGCCTTTTAGCCGCGAGCTGTATATTGAAAGGGAGGATTTTATGGAGAACCCTCCTAAGAAATATTTCCGTCTTGCTCCCGGTCAGGCGGTTCGTTTAAAAAGCGCCTATATTATAAAGTATGAAAATGTTGTTAAGGATGATGATGGAAATATCACCGCTGTTCATTGCAGCTATCTTCCTGAAACAAAAAGTGGTAAAGACCATTGCACATGCTGTAACCTGCGAAATAAGGGAATATGATCGTTTGTTTGCGGTGGAAGATCCGTCTTCCGCAGAAGGTGAATTCATGGATTATATAAACCCTGATTCGTTAAACGTAGTGCAACATGCTTATGCCGAACCGGCATTAACAAAATCAAAGTTCAATGAACGGTATCAGTTCCTTCGCAAAGGGTATTTTTGTTTGGATAAAGACTCGCGAGAACAAAATCTGGTATTTAATAGAACGGTAACGTTAAGGGATACCTGGGCTAAAGAACAAAAGAAGAATGGGTAGAGAAAATTTTCAGTCGTCAGCCTGCATCAATATGCTTTATTTTAAGGTGAATTGCTGATAACTTCTTTATCGTTTCTTATTTGTTATAATAATAAATACTCCGATTGCAGCCATTAATCCCCCTGAATAAGTGGGCCAGCCTATCCATTTATTTTCTTTTTTACTTATTTCTATCGGACCAAGGTCAACAACATCTTTCTTGACAGGTACATAGAATCCGCGTATCAATATCATAACTATTCCCACTACAATAAGAACAAATCCGAGAACTTTCATATTAGATGTTTTAAGTGATAACTAAAGAATAATTATTCGTCTTTCATGCCATACGATCTGTTGCATAAACGGATATTAATTTTGTTTGTCATTTCAATGAAGCACCTTAGGTTACTTGAATAAGA
>CAXSIE010000204.1:5708-8736 GCA_964237295.1 uncultured Flavihumibacter sp.
TACAGAGTTTGCCCAAGTTCCTACAACTTCCGTAATTGCAGATTTTCTTAAATACAAAGGCAAATATAATTCACAAAAGGCATTTAGACTTCTAATCAAAATACGGTTATTAATGATCCTTCCACACGAATGCTGATGTTTTTATTTTTACGGATTTATAAGCTGACTGATTTTGCACATAAATATTGCATTAATAAATAAAACCAGACCAGGAGTAAGTTATTAAATAAAAAAGGATAAGTTGTTTAGAGCTTATCCTTTTTTATTTATGAGATAAATAGATGCTAAAATTTAAGACTTATTTCTTAACCTCATTTATCTGAATAATCAACGTTTGTGTTATCAAGCTTACCTTACAGTATCTTAACTAAGCAAATTATTTCTTTATAAACTTAAGTTTTTAAAAGCCGTTGTTATTAGGTAACAGGCTTGAGTTTACATCTATTTCCTGCTTCGGTACCGGGAACAACAATTGTTTTTCGGTAAAAGTTGCATTGAAAACAGTTTTATGTCCTACAAAATCATCCCAGTTACCGGTAATATCATTATGCACTTTCCTGGTGCGGATCATATCAAACCACATTTTATTTTCGAAACACAATTCAAAATAACGCTGCAGCCAGACCTCATGCTCAAAATCAGCTTTAGACATCGCGCTGATAGGTGCTAATTGTGCACGTGCGCGAATGGCATTTATATAAGCGATGGCATTACTGTTTGGCCCGCCTTCCGCCCTGTTGGCAGCTTCTGCGTACATCAGGTAAACACCTGCTAAACGGTACAACGTAAAATTAAGATCTGACTTTGCAGTGTTTACAACAGCGGTAGAATCGAACCATTTATAGATATAATGGTTTTTGAATGTTATAGTATCGCTTGATTTAATGCTTTTATATTTAGTAAAGAAAAACTGACGCTCTTTAGTTCTTTTGTCTCCTGCAGGAAAAGATGCGAAAAATTCGTTAGTTGGATATACCGACCCATACTCATCAGAATATTTTGAAATACCCGAATAATTGGGTATCGTAAGAGCTGTAAGCGGATTGGTAGATGGAACGGAAGCCGCATATTGTACCTGAAATATAAATTCTACTTTATTCTTATTGGAAGGATTATTCATGTCAGTATAATTTGGAAACAATGAATAACCGCCATTATCAATAACCGCTTTGGAGCGTTTGGCAGATTCAGCATAATAAGTATCACCTCCATTGATAGCTGCTCCCGCATATGTAAGGTATACATCAGCCAGTATGGATTTTACAGCGCTCATTGAAACAAGTCCTGTTTGATCAGACCATGGGAGGGTGGATTTTTCGGCTATCAGCAAATCAGGAATAATGATACTGTCATAAATGCTTTTAGCGGCCGAGCGAGGTAAGTTCAAATTCAGCGTAACAGGTACAGTGGTTACATTAGGAACAGCACCGTATAATCGCACAAGATAAAAATAATACATAGCGCGCAGGGTATGCGCTTCTGCAATCATGTTGGTTTTAGCTGCATCCGTAAGACCTCCGGAGGTTATTGTTGGAAGCTGTTGAAGAGCAAGGTTGCATGCACCTACACCAAGATATAAATGTTGCCACCAGGTATCCACATAAAAGGAAGTGGAATTATAAGCAAGGGTTTGAAAAGTAACAAACCCTGTTTGACCCAGGTCGCTATTTGCCTTACCTGTCATAAATTCAAGGAGGTTGTAAGTATTACCTCCATAAGATGAGTTCTGGCCTGATAGAAGTCCCTGCAGATCCGTATAACATGAATTGGCAACCGCTCTTGCTACTTTCGTACTTGACAGGTTGGAATTGGGAGATAAAAAGGCGGTAGGTTTTTCTTCAAGGAACTTTTTACAAGAACAAACCATTAAAAAACAGAAAGCTATAGTTAGATATTTTACAGTTCTCATGATAATTTTTTATTTTAAAAAGCAGTTATCAAAATACTTTGCACTGCCAGTTAATTAAGTTGTAAGATTAAAAACCGAGGTTTACACCTAAGTTCCATACACGCGGGCGTGGATAAGAGAAAAAGTCCAGGTTTTGCGAAAATGCACTGTTAGATCCATACCCTGTATTGAACGTATCCACCTCAGGATCGTAACCTGTGTATTTAGTAATAATGTACAAATTCTGAACACTAGCATAAAAGCGTAACCTATTTATTTTAAGCTTGGATAATGAGCCTTCGGGTAAGGAGTAACCCAGTATAAAATTCTGACCGCGAATAAAAGAACCATCCTCAACCCACCATGTATCAAAATGAGAGTCCTGTGCAAATTTATAATTACGCACCTGCGAAACCATGGTGTTTTGGTTTGTAGGTGTCCATGCATTCAGCACGGTTGCAAGACTGTTGGAAATGGTTTGCCTGTCTTCACTGGAATGCTTAAAGGTAGCGGCAGTATTTACACCTTCTACAAAACGGATGTCAAAAGAGAAATCCCAGTTCTTGTATTTAATGTTGCTGGTAAAAGTACCTGTCCACTTAGGGTACGCATGACCGATGATGCTGTTGTAAAGACTACCATCAGCGTTATAGATATATTTTCTATCTCCTATCTTCAGTCCATGAGCGGCAGCCATATCAGCTTCTTTGTCGCTATATGTTCCGAGGCGGGTCGCTCCCCATAAAGAACCGATTGCTTCGCCTACGCGCAGGATATTTGTTTGGCCAAGGAAGTTAGGGCCGGGAAAGATGTCGGCATTTCCCTGATTCAATTTAAGAATCTTGTTTTTGTTTGTTGAAAAAAGGAAGCCGGTAGACCAGGTGAAATCTTTTGTTTTAACATTCACGGTTTGCAGGTTTATTTCAAGGCCGGTATTTCTTACAGAGCCAACATTTTCATATACGTTTGAAGTACGTTCGCCTGCAGACCATGGAATAGGTGCCTGTAATAAAAGATCTTTTGTGGTACGATTATAATAATCTGCTTCCAGGTTAATGCGGTTGTCCAGTAAACCTAATTCCAGACCAACATCACCCTGAATGGATTTTTCCCATTTAAGATCAGGATTACCAATATAAC
>CAXSIE010000205.1:0-6541 GCA_964237295.1 uncultured Flavihumibacter sp.
TCAATTCCCCTATGGCCGAATCCGGGTGCCACTAATAGGCCATCAAGACTGTCTAACTTTTCCGAAACATTTTCATCGGTGATAAATTCGCTGTGCACATTCACTACCTGAACCTTACATTCATTCATAGCACCTGCATGTATAAAAGCTTCCAGAATTGATTTGTAGGCATCCTGCAGTTCAATGTATTTACCTATAAGTCCGATAGTGACACGACTTTTTGGATATTTTAATTTATCAAGAAACTCCTTCCACTTACTTAATTCCGGTTCCCTGTAACCAGTGATATTGAGTTTTTTTAAACAGATAAGATCGAGTTTTTCCCGCATCATAGAAAGAGGAACTTCGTAAATTGTAGCTGCATCCGCCGCCTCAACTACTGCTTCTAATTTAACGTTACAGAATAAAGCTATTTTTTTGCGTATTTCAGTGGAAAGAGGTTCTTCGGTTCTGCAGACAAGAATATCTGGATGAACGCCCTCCTGGCTTAATAATTTCACACTATGTTGCGTGGGCTTGGTTTTTAATTCCTTTGCAGCCTTCAAATAAGGTATAAGGGTAAGATGTACCACAAGACAGTCTTCTTCCGGCAGTTCCCATTGTAACTGACGAACAGCCTCGATAAAAGGTAAACTTTCAATATCACCTACAGTTCCACCGATCTCCGTGATTACGATATCAAACCCTTTTTTACCTAATAACTGCATCCTTCTTTTAATTTCATCCGTAATATGTGGAATTACCTGCACTGTTTTACCTAAATAGGCACCTTCTCTTTCTTTATTAATTACTGTTTGATATATTCTTCCGGTAGTAACATTATTAGCCTGGGAAGTGGCTGTGCTCAAAAAGCGTTCGTAGTGGCCCAAATCAAGATCTGTTTCAGCGCCATCGTCAGTAACATAACATTCACCATGTTCATAAGGATTTAATGTTCCCGGGTCTACATTGATATATGGATCAAATTTCTGAATAGTTACCTTCAGGCCTCTTGCCTGTAATAACTTGGCAAGCGAAGCTGCAATAATTCCTTTTCCTAAAGAAGAGGTTACTCCACCCGTAACAAAAATATATTTAGCCATAATAAATGGTTATTGATTATTTACAAATAAATCGTGTAATATATGTTTAAAAGTTCCGCTACTATTTAACCGGCTTTGCTATTGCAGAAGTATCACTTTAAAAGAAATATTATCGACTTAATAAGCCGATAATAGAAATTTAAAAATAATGTTATATGATTACCCTTCCCGATCAGACCTGCGGAAAATAACTGGATAAGAAAATCCGGGAGGTCATGTAAAAATACATTTTTTTATTTAACCCTTTAAAACAAAAATCTTAAATCTGAGCGTTTCAGGGAATATACTTGGATAAATACTTAATTGAAGTGAAGGAATGAAGTACAGAACTGTTATATAAAAGAAAACGTGTTAAAAAGTAATTAATAACAAAAAGTTACAATCTCATCTACTCGAATAGGTTTCTTGTTATTTTACTGAGTGAATGATTGTTTTTGAAGAATGAAAATTTTATTTTATACTCATCATTAGACGAGTGATTGCCGGAATTAATGATCTTTATTGTATGAAAAATACAAATTACAATAATCTCAAGAATCAAAATGTATTGAGAAGTTCTTTCTTTCATACTGATATTAGTTTGATTTATTTAAAATTAAAATAAATTATAATGTCATCCAAAATATGTTTTCTTCATTCAAAGTTTAAAATTAATAGTTCGGAATGTAATAAATTCCACAAATAATGCTTGATAGCAATATAAAATAAATATTAATACTTAAATTTTGAAAAAGAATAATTGCTACATTAGGCCCAGTAATGTTAATCATTTGAAATTTTATTGTAACTGGTAGCTATGCCTTTAATAAGAGAGGAACTGAAGCCCTGGTGCTCCATTTCATTTAACCCTGCTATGGTACAACCTTTGGGAGTGGTTACCTTATCAATTTCCTGTTCAGGATGTGTACCTTTCTGAAGCAACAGTTCAGCTGCCCCTTTAACGGTTTGTGCAGCAATCAAACTTGCAGTAAGGGCATCGAAACCAATTTCAATACCACCCTGAATATTGGCACGTATATATCTCATGGCAAATGCGGTTCCACAAGCTCCCAGCACTGTTGCCGCATTCATTAACTTCTCATCGATAGTAACCACTTTACCTAATGTTGAAAATAGCTCGTGTACATAACTGATATCAGATTTTGCTGCATTAGTATAACTTAAACAGGTAATGCTTTCGCTGATAGCAATCGCAGTATTGGGCATAGCCCTGAAAAGGGGCAGTTTCATGGTAATCACTTCCTGAATTTCAGTAATCAGTATCCCTGTAATTACTGAAACCAGAATGTGCTGAGGAGATAACTGGTTTTTTATTCCTTCCAGTACATCTTTTACCTGGAATGGTTTAACGGCCAGTATAATCAGCTCGCTCTGCATTACAGCATTACTGTTATCATCCATAACAGTAATTTTTTTTTGTTTTAACGCGGCCAGGGTTGAGGTATTTCTTTTAGTAACAATAATATCACTTGCTAAAGAAAATTTGCTTTTTAACAGACCTTCGGCTATTGCAGTGCCAAGGTTTCCACCACCAATGATTGCTATTTTTTTACTCATTACAGGTTTATGATTGTGTGATTCTATAAATTGTACCTCCCTTTTATGGATATCAATGCAGATCAGTAATATTTTACCGGGACAAGGAAATTTCTAACATAGTCACTTATCCCGTTTTCTAGCGTGAAAAAATCATTGTGATACCCGGCATTTCGCAGTTTTTGCATATTTGCTTCAGTAAAATACTGGTACTTATCGCGTAAATCTTCCGGCATGTCAATAAATTCTATGTTGGGTGGCAAGTTCAAACCGGCATAAGTTGCTTTTACCAGATCACTAAAAGTTCTGGCTGTTCCTGTTCCGAGATTATAGATACCTGGTTCCGAATGATCTGTCATTAACCAAAAGCAAACTTCCAAAATATCCTTAATATAAATAAAGTCACGCAGCTGCTCGCCATCTTTATATTCGGGATGATGGGATTTGAAAAGTTTTACGCTTCCTGCTTCTTTTATCTGGTTATAGGAATGAAAGATAACACTAGCCATACGTCCTTTATGATATTCGTTAGGCCCGTATACATTAAAGAATTTCAATCCTGCCCAAAATGGTGGTGACACTTTCTTCTGTAGTACCCATTTATCAAATTCATTTTTAGAAATGCCATAAGGATTCAGCGGTTGCAAATTTGGAATGGTTTCATGATCATCAGCATATCCTGTGTTTCCATTACCGTAAGTAGCGGCAGAAGAAGCGTATACTAGTGGAATGTTCATGCTGGTACAGTAATCCCAGACAAGCTGAGAGTATTCAACATTCAAATGCTGGTGAACGGAATAATTGAATTCCGTAGTGTCGGTTCTTGCTCCCATATGAAATACAAAATCCACAGAAGGTTTTTCTTCAGATAACCATTGAAACAAAGTTTCACGCTCAATTTTTTTATAGAACTGTTTGTTATTAAGGTTAGGCAGTTTATCGGCACGACTAAAATCATCTACCAAAATTAATTTCGTGTACTCTTTACGGTTTAGATAGCCTGTTAAGCAACTGCCTATAAATCCGGCCGCTCCGGTAATTATTATTGTTGCATTCTTGTTTACCATACATTATAATGGGCTGGTGTTATGTTTACTAAACTTGACGCATTTATTATAAGCCTTCAGGATAGTTTTTCAAACCTCAGGAAACACTTACAAATTTAACACTTCGATCAATATCTGATTTAATACTTAATGTAACATCAACTTATAATACTGCCAATGCATTTTCCGAGTCAGTGGCGGCCAATAGATTTTCAATAGCATTATTATATTTTTCCTTCCATTCATCTATTGTACCCCAATACATACCATCTATTTCAATAGAGCCCGATGTTACAAATCCCAATTCTTCGTAAGGGTGATCTTTCATTAATTTCCTGAATGATTCTATTTTGGTTGATTTTACACTTACCACCACCCTGCTTTGAGATTCACCAAACCAATAAGCGTCTTTCCTGATGTTATAATCGCTGGCAACCACATCTACGCCAAGTCCTTTGTTAAAACATGACTCCATCAGGGTAGTACATCATGCGCAGATTCAACCAATTTATTTTTAATAAGATCTGTAATTTTTCCGTGTAACATAAACTCTTCATCCAGATCAAAATGTGGTGCCGGACTGTATTCAATTCCTTTTATCTTATGTAAATATTCTGACGAGTTGATATCATCGGTGCTTTTACCGATAAGAAAAATCGCGTCGCCGGGAGCTTTAAAATCAAGTGTCATTTTATCTTTCACTTTCTGAAGAAGTCCCACCATGCCTATAGTAGGCGTTGGATATACCGCCCCTTCAGGACTCTGGTTGTAAAAGCTTACGTTACCTCCTGTAACCGGAGTATCGAACTTACGGCAAGCTTCGCCCATACCTTTAACAGCATGAACAAACTGATAATAAACCTGGGAGTTATATGGATTTCCGAAATTCAGGCAATTGGTTACACCCAAAGGTTTACCACCGCTGCAAACTATATTACGTGCTGCTTCCGCAACAGCTATCATTGTTCCTTTATAAGGATCAGCAAATACATAACGACTATTACAGTCTGTGGTAATTGCCAAAGCCTTGTTGGTTCCTTTTGCTAAAATAACAGCAGCATCCGCAGGCTCATTAGTAGAAGTATTGGCAGCACCAACCATACTGTCGTATTGTTTGTACACCCAATGTTTAGATGCAATATTGGGAATGGTTATGATCTGTTCTGCAATAGATTTGAGGTTATCGGGTGTTTCTATTGATCCGGCATTAAACTTTTGAATTTGTTCAAAATATTCAGGTTCTGTAAATTCCCGGTCGTATTGAGGAGCACCACCACCAAGTACCAGGTCGTTAGCCGGTAATGCCGCTTCCAGGTTGCCATGCATATAAAATTTTAACAGGCTATCAGCCGTCACTTCACCAATTTCAGCGCAAGGAAGATCCCATTTTTCAAATATCCTTAACACCTCTTCTTCTTTTCCTTTTTCCACTACCATAAGCATTCGTTCCTGGCTCTCACTTAACAAAAGTTCCCATGCCTTCATGTTTGTTTGCCTGGCGGGAACTTTGTCGAGGTCTACTCTCATGCCAACGCCACCTTTAGCGCTCATTTCTGCGGTAGAGCAAATAATTCCTGCTGCTCCCATATCCTGCATGCCGAGCACTGCACCGGTTTTAATTACTTCAAGGCATGCTTCCAGTAATTTTTTTTCCTGGAAGGGATCTCCTACCTGCACCGCCGGCAACTCCTCCGTACTTTCAGCAGTGATGTTGGCCGAAGCAAAAGAGGCTCCTCCTATGCCATCTTTTCCGGTTGCGCTTCCTACAAAAAAAACGGGATTTCCTACTCCTACCGCCGTTGCAGAAATGGTTTCGCCCGATTTCAACACACCCACACTCATGGCATTTACCAATGGATTGGTATGATAACAGTCTTCAAAATAAATTTCCCCGGCTACAGTAGGTACACCAAAACAATTTCCGTAATGACCGATTCCATGTACCACGCCGGCAAGAAGGTGCTGTGTTTTAGCTTCTTTAAGATTTCCGAAACGAAGAGAATTGAGGGCGGCAATCGGCCTTGCACCCATAGTAAAAATATCACGGTGAATTCCGCCAACGCCGGTGGCTGCTCCCTGGAAAGGCTCAATGGCCGAGGGATGATTATGAGATTCGATTTTAAATACTACGCCATAACCATCACCGATATCCATAAGGCCTGCATTTTCATCACCGGCTTTAACCAGCATTTTATCTCCGTCTCTGGGCAACGTTTTAAGCCATTTGATGGAATTCTTATAGCTGCAGTGCTCACTCCACATTGCGGAAAAAGCGCATAACTCTGTAAAATTGGGCGTTCTGTTCAGATTTTTGCAAATGAGTTCAAATTCTTCTGCTGTTAAACGCAGTTCCAGAGCTGTATTAACTGTTACTTCCATATTGAGGTAAGAATATAAGAATCGCAAAAGTACGAAGACGAGGTATGCGGGAAGCTATTTATACTGCTTATTTTTACAGTGTGCCAGGTACGGGTAACAGGAGGCAGTAGTAAAGAGGCCCATAACAACGCCTAAACTTTATCCTATTACTGAATAGCGCTGTTGCCTGTTCTTTATCAATTAACTACTAACCGTTAGCCATTAACAATTAAACATTAATCATTAATATGCCTTCGATTGCCCTTATTCACAGTGGCCAAAGTTTTATGCCTGAGATCGGGGCCTATCAACATTATTTTGAACATCTTGGCATCAAGGCAAGCATCCTTTTACATCCCTCACAGGTAGAAATGGAGCCGTTTGATGTTCTTTGGTTCTTCATGGGCATTCAGGAACGCTTAAATGATACCATCAAAAAAAAGACCATCGTACATGAATATTGCTCGGCTTCTACTCCTCCCCTGGCAAGAGTAAAGGACCTTATAAAAAAAATCATCA
>CAXSIE010000205.1:6551-8735 GCA_964237295.1 uncultured Flavihumibacter sp.
TCATCAATCCAAAGCCGGACCTGAGGATCAGTCTGGCCAATGAACACCGGGGATCGGTTTATCCGGCTGATGACATTCCATATATTATAAGGAAGCAGGGTGTGCATGCATCCTTTTTTAAAGAAATAGTGAGTGAAAAAGAATATGATTTTATTTATACCGGTTCTGCTTTAAATATAAGGAATACAAACAAATGGCTGCAGGGGTTTACAAGCAAGTTTCCTGATAAGCGTATCATACTGGTAGGCAAACATGAACCGGCGATCGTTGAAAAATTTAATTCGAATCCGAACATCCTTTTTGAAAAGCCGGTACCCATTAGCTTTTTGCCTGCTTTGTTGGCGAAAGCACGTTTTGCTGTAAACTATGTTCCGGATATTTATCCGTTTAACATTCAGCCCTCAACTAAATTACTGGAATATTGCGCAGCGGGTTGCCAAATTATTTCCAACAGATACAAGTGGGTAACCCAGTTTAATAAGGAAAAGCAGGCAGGTATCTTTTTTATTAATGAAAAATTTGATAATCTTTCAGCAGGCACCCTGGAAGAATTTAAATTTACTACCCCTGATATGTCTGAATACAACTGGGACAATATCTTTAAAGAAATGCAATTGCATCGGTTTTTACCAGTACAGATTTCTATCTAACTGGTTACCTTACTAAAAAATAATTTTAAAAGTTTGCTATAACAATCTACAACTTTATCCATAGCATAAGAGCTTTCTACTATTTCCCTGCCTTTCTTACCCATTATCGCCCTTTCATCTGTACTTAGTACCATCATGTTTTCCATTTTGACTGTCAGATTAAAGGGGTCATTTTTTTTACAAAGAAACCCGTTTAAACCATCCCTTATCAGGTTACGGCAACCTGTATTATCAGTAGTTATTACCGGTAATTCCATGCTGCAGGCTTCCATTAAACTACGGGGCACACCCTCATTATAATAAGAAGGATAAACATAACAATCAGCCTCGGAAAGGCAGGTTCTGACATCATCGGTAAATCCCTGGTATTGTAAACCATGCTCCTCCTGCCATGTAAGTATTTGTTCATGTGAAACAGCATCAGGATGATCTTCCACAGCTCCTAATAAAAGGCTCCTAAAAACAAAACCTTTTTGCCGGAGAAGTAAAGTTGCATTCGCATACTCAATGATGCCTTTACTTTTTAACAAACGTGCAGACATCAGGAAGGTGAAGATGTCATTTTTCTTTCTAACACCTGCATCTTTTTTAAAGTGATCGGTGTTTACACCTTCGCCCGGCAAGAGCTTTATTTTCTGTAAAGGAACAATTTTATTATCAGCAAAGAAGCGGGCATCATCTTCATTTAAACACCAAACTTCATTTGCAAACCGCAAAGAGAAATGGTACAGCCTTTTGATGAGAACACTTAAAAAAAAATTATTTTTACTGAATGCATATCCTAGTCCGGTGATAATAGCAACCGAAGGAATATGAAGCATGCCTGCGGCAAGAGTGCCATAGATATTCGGCTTGATTACATAATGAAATATAAAATCCGGCCGGTGTTTTTTATATAGCTTTTTTAACCAAAAGAAAAGCAGGATGTCATCTGTAGGCTTCAAAGAACGGTTTTTAATTGATACCGGAACAAACAGGCAACCCATTGAAACAAGCAATGATGCATATTTATCTTCTTCCGCAATTATTATTACCTCAAATCCGCTCTGTAAAATATTCTGCAGCACTTCCCGTCGAAAATTATACATTGTCCAGGCGTTGGGTGAAACAAAAGCTATCCTTATTTTAACCTTTGACTGTTCCTTCATTAGGTGGTTATACTGGTAAGAATTCCGGTATTTTTGTTTGGGTATGGTTATTATAATTGACGCTGTTTGCTATCAGCCATCGGCTACCAGTAGTAAACGTATCAGGAATTGAGCTCCTGACTGATGGCAAGCAAATGTACGCTGGTTAACTTCCTCTGTGAACGCTATGGTTAAAAAACTATCCCGCAGATGAGCGCAAATTCGTCAATTTATGGTAAACATAACACTACTACTACATACATTTAATTATGACATCGTTCCTTCTTATAATTTTTTACACTTCCATATTCATTTTCTGGTTGCTGAAAATTTCACGAAGCTATCGAAATTACTTTTCAGCACAGCAAGTTACCTGGAGCTTTGTTACCAAAATTGCTTTTGGGCTG
>CAXSIE010000206.1:0-3165 GCA_964237295.1 uncultured Flavihumibacter sp.
TGCAATAGACTCTGGCAAGTATGTGTCGATAGCTTATACCGGCAGGGTATTTCCAACTGATAAAGTAAAAGAAGAAAAAGTATTTGAAACGAATGTAGGCAAACAGCCTTTTCAGTTTACGGTAGGCACACGTTCTGTTATTCCCGGATGGGATGAGGCTTTGAAATTGTTAAAGAAAGGGGGAAAAGCAACTTTCTACATTCCTGCAACAATGGCTTACGGTCAGCAGCCTGTTCCTGATGGCAGGCCTTATACCAATTTGATTTTTGATGTGGAAGTATTGGATGTTGCTGATAAAGCACCGGCTCCTGCGCCCAATCCGCAGATGCCTCAGCAAACAAATCCGAATCAGCAGAACCCGAACCAGCAGAACCCGAATCAGCAGAATCCGAATCAGCAGAATCCGAATCAGCAGAACCCGAATCAGTCTAACCCGAATCAGAAGTAGTTTTTTTAACACAGAGAATAGCCTCTGCCTGTTCTCTGTGTTAAAAAAAACCGTAAGCCATTACAAGTTTGATCGCTTCAGCGGCTTCTTTAACATCATGAACCCTCAGGATATCAGCGCCATTTAATAAGCTGATTGTATTTAAAACAGTGGTGCCATTCAAAGCATCTTCAGCCGTTACGCCCAGCGTTTTATAAATAGTTGATTTACGCGAAAATCCTGACAAGATGGGCTTTCCCAACACGCTCAGCAAAGAGAGATTTTTCAGCAGCTCGAAATTCTGAAAACTTCTTTTACTAAACCCGAAACCCGGATCGATGATTACATCATGAATACCGGCTATACGGCATGATTCAATTTTTGCAGTAAAATAATCAATCACCTGCCTTGTTATGTGTTCATAATCTGTATGCCGGTGCATGTTTTCCGGAGTGCCTTGTATGTGCATGCAAACATAAGGAACATGAAGACTTCCAACTGTTGTAAGCATTGCCTCGTCTGCGTTACCACCACTGATATCATTAACCATTGAAGCTCCTGCTTCAACAGCAGCCCGTGCTACTTTTGCATGATACGTATCAACAGATAAGATTGCAGCCGGAAAATTCTTGTGCAATGAATCAATAGCGCTGATCATCCTGGCAAGCTCTTCTTCTATTCCGGCTTCTTTATTTCCAGGCCTGGTGCTCTGGGCGCCGATGTCAATAAAAGTAGCCCCATCATTCAACATCTTTTCTGCCTGTTGCAGGATACGATCAATACCCGTAAACCGGCTTCCTTCATAGAAAGAATCAGGCGTAACATTGATAATACCCATAATAAGGGGTTTGTCAATTACCAGTAAGCTTCCATTACAATTCAGACTAAACATTAAATTGTTTGCCTTATTTTTGGCGATTACTTTACAAAAAATAAATTTATTTTACCAAATGTAACATAACTGGTTCTATAAAGTAACCTGTTCTGAACAATACATCGCTAGGTAAGCAACACAATATAATGACAAGCACAGATCAGCAATATGATGAGGCGATACAATCCTGCAGGGAAATTTTTTTAAAAAAAACAATTGATTATGGAACATCCTGGCGGGTGCTGAGAACAATATCAATAGTAGACCAGATTTATATAAAAGCAAAGCGCATCCGAACCATCCAGGAAAATGAAATGCAGAAAATAGGCGATGGCATCAGGTCTGAATTTATCGGCATTGTAAATTATGCGGTTATCGGACTGATACAATCAGCACTTACAAGCGAAGAAGCAGAAGAGATGCCGGTTGAACAGGTGGCCGCATTATATAATGATACAATTGTTAGAGCAAAATCGCTGATGGAAAATAAAAATTTTGATTATGGTGAAGCCTGGCGTGACATGAGTCAGGAAAGTTTTACTGACCTGATACTTTCAAAGCTGCTACGCATTAAACAGATCCTTTTAAATAAAGGGAAAACCCTGATCAGTGAGGGAATTGATGCCAACTATTATGATATTATAAACTATGCAGTTTTTGCATTGATATTGATTAAGGAAAATAAACATAATGGCTGATACACAAAATGCTTAAAATTCTTTCTTTACTCCATGGTTAAAGAAAATAATAGAACGGATCTTACTTAATTAGCAATAAATGAAACCCATTATTTCCGTATCAAGAATTATCGTTGGCGTACTGTTTATTTTTTCAGGACTAATTAAAGCCAACGATCCGCTCGGACTCAGCTATAAAATGCAGGAATTTTTTGAGATATGGAGCCTGCACTCATTGAATGATTTTACATTGTTAATAGCTGTTTTAATGATAGCTTTTGAAATTATAGCGGGCGTTGCTGTACTGCTGGGGTGGCGGATGCGTTTGTTCAGCTGGTTACTTTTGTTGTTAACTGTCTTCTTTACTTTTTTAACGGGCTACGCACTTTTTTCTGGAAAAATAAGAGAGTGTGGTTGCTTTGGTGATTGTATTCCACTTACCGCACAAACATCTTTTATCAAAGACCTGGGTTTACTGATATTGATCCTGTTGATCTTTGTTAACAGGAACAGTATAAAGAATTTTTTATCCGCTGCCAGCGCGCTTACAATCCTGGTGATTTCAACCATATTCTCTTTTGCCTTTCAATGGTATGTATTGAAACATCTGCCTGTAGTGGATTGCCTGCCGTACAGAATAGGCCGCAACATACCAGAGCAAATGAAGATTCCTGCCGGCGCCATTCAGGACAGTACGGTAATTACTTTTGTTTATGAAAAGCAGGGCAGGCAGGTTGAGTTCACCGCTGATAAATTTCCCGACGACTTCAATGATTCCTCATACATTTTTGTTAAGCGTTATGATAAGTTGATAAGACAAGGCAATGCTGTTATAGCTATTAAGGATTTTGCATTGAGCACTGCCAATGGAAACGATACAACACAGGCAATACTCAATGCTCCCGGGTATAGTTTACTGGTATTTACCAAAGGCATCAAAGAAGTGCTTCCTTCATGGTCTGATGACTTTAAAAAAATTTATACTCATGTAAGTTCAAGAAAGATACCCTTGTATTTTATTACAAACGATTTCAACAATATTGCAAACTGGACGGAGAAAGCCGCAATCAATAATGTTACGGTATTGAAGTGTGATTATGTTGCAATCAAAACAGCCGCAAGAGCCGATCCAACTTTATATGTACTACAGCAGGGGTGGACGAAGTTGATGCGCCTGTAAAATCAAC
>CAXSIE010000206.1:3175-8726 GCA_964237295.1 uncultured Flavihumibacter sp.
ATTACATAAAAACTTTAAAATAGTGTTACGTTAAACATTTAATCAAGTACAAATGCTATCAGCAGTAACCAGTAATAGGCATCTCAACAAAACCCCATACCCGATACCTCATACCTCATACCTGTGCTGAAGTACATCACCAGAAAATTTCTTTACGGCATCCTCGTCATGTTAGGCGTAGTGGTGGTGGTGTTCTTTGTATTTCAGGGTTTCGGTGATCCATCAAGATTGGTAATGGGACAAAGATCCGATGCTTCTACCCAGGAAAACATTCGTAAAGAACTGAACCTGGATCAACCTAAATGGAAGCAATTCCTGTTTTATATGAATGATGTTTCTCCGTTGTGCTTTCATACCAGAGAAGCTATCACAGCAAAAAAACTGCACGGTTTTTTTATCGGAGGTAATACAAAATTCGGAATAAAAGTTCCATACCTGCGGCGTTCTTATCAAACCAAAAAAGATGTCTGGAGCATTTTGATGGAAGCCTTGCCCGGAACGTTGTTACTTGCCATTGCAGCCATGATCATTGCAACCGTTGCAGGAATTTTTTTAGGAGTAGTGGCGGCAATAAAAAAAAATACCTGGATGGATACGGCAGCCATATTTACCAGCATACTTGGAATTTCCTCACCATCTTTTTTCATGGGTATTATTATCGCTTACCTGTTCGGTTATGTGCTGAGTAATTATACCGGCCTCCATATGACAGGCAGCTGGTTTGATATTGATGAGATAAGCGGTGAAAAATACCTTACTTTGAAAAATTTATGGTTACCCGCATTAACATTAGGCATCCGGCCGCTGGCAATAATAACCCAGCTTACCAGGAGTTCCATGCTGGATGTGTTAAACCAGGACTATATCAGAACGGCTTATGCAAAGGGAGTAAGTAAAAATGTAGTGGTCTGGAAACACGCGTTAAGAAATGCATTAAATCCTGTAATAACAGCTATAACAGGCTGGTTCGCGGAATTAATCGCCGGGGCTTTCTTTGTGGAATATATTTTTGGGTGGAAAGGCATTGGTAAAATTACAGTAGAAGCGCTGGAGAAACTTGATTTTCCGGTTGTGATGGGATCAGTGCTGGTCTCCGCCGCCTTTTTTATTCTCATTAACATCCTTGCCGATCTTTTATACGGAATTATTGATCCAAGAGTCAGAATTCAATAACACGAATGGAATATTTATTAACTTTAATGATTAATTATTAATTGTTAATTATTAACGGATAGGGCCTGATATTTTAATAAAGATTTAAAAGCAATTTTATAATTTTTATAACCCGGAGACCATATATTTAATGGATAAACAATTAGCTTACCGTTAATCATTAATAATTAATATTAATAATTTCATCAAAATATCCATGTCAAAAATAATTACTACGCTTACATTCCTGGTGTTGTTTTCCTGTTGTAAAACAAGTTCGCCTGTAAAGGGATTTAAAAGATCTTTGTTCATCGCTTACGATCATACCGCTGAAAATTTATTCTCTAATAATATTGAAGGGCCCGCTGTTAATAATGATGCGAATTTGTATGTAGTAAATTATCAGAAAGATGGTACTATTGGCTGGGTAAAAAAAGATGGTACCTGTGAGTTGTTTGTAACCTTGCCCGAAAAGAGTACCGGCAATAGCATCCAGTTTAACAAAGATGGAAACATGCTGGTAGCAGATTTTACCGGGCATAATATTCTTTTGGTGAACATGCTTACAAAGGCTGTTACTGTTTTCTGTCATAATGATTCTTTCAATCAGCCGAATGATATATGCGTTAGTAAGAAAGGGTTGATTTACGCTTCCGATCCAAACTGGAAAGAACAAACAGGACAGGTGTGGCGTGTTGATATTTCAGGATTTGCTTCAAAATTAAAAGAAGGCATGGGAACAACCAACGGCATTTGCCTTAGTCCGGATGAAAAAATTTTATATGTTAATGAAAGTGTTCAGCGTAAAGTCTGGGCCTTTGATGTTGATGAAAAAGGTGATCTGTCTAACAAGCGCCTGTTCACACAATTTACTGACTATGGATTAGACGGAATGAAATGTGATTATAAAGGCAATCTCTATATATGCAGACATGGCAAAGGGGCGGTAGCTATTTTTACACCGGCCGGCAAACAAATACAGGAAGTTAAGCTTAAGGGAAAGTCTGTGAGCAATATAACCTTTGGCGACCTGGATTATAAAACCTGTTTTGTTACGTTACAGGACAGAAAATGCATTGAGAAATTCAGAACGGATATTCCGGGGAGGTAATGATTAATGAAACCAGTTCTCAAGATCAAAAAATATAATTCAGCATCCGACCTTTAATAATTAACCATTAACCATTAATTGATCACCACTTCTTTCACCACTTTCTCACCAAGTGCCTCATTCACCCTTTGGATAATAGTTTCTTTCTGGTACTGAAGTTCCTGTTTTAACGGGGCTATATAAGTTGTAATGAATAATTTGTCTCCCTGTATTACAATTTTGTCTGTGTACTTGGCAATCGTTTTACCCATGATCTGTTCCCATACCTCTTCAATCTGCATAGCCTGAACATAGGTTTTTAACCGGCTCTTGCTGAGAAATTCTTTTATTGCTTCACCCAGAGAATATTCACTCATACGACGAAGATACTAATTTCCTGAAAGCACCCTGGTTACTACCGCCGCCTTTTTACATATCTTGCAATCCCAAATAAAAGATCCCTGCTCCGATTAAATAATATAACGCTGTTTCAATTTAAGAATTATCGTCAAAAGTCTTTTCAATTTACCGGGCGCATTATTGGTATTTGTGGAAAAAACGAGATCGGCAAAACCAACCTGCTGGATGCCATTTATTACTGCTGCTTTACAAAGAGTTACTTTACCCGAAGCGATGTGCAAAACGTTTATTCCGGTAACCAGGGCTTCAGGTTAACGGCAACTATAGAGAAGCAAGATGCTGATCATGAAATAATTTGCATATTACGCGAAACAGGTAAGAAAGAAATAACAGTGAACGGAGAAGGCTATCTTAAATTCTCTAACCATATCGGAAAATTCCCGGTAGTTATGATCGCGCCCGACGATGTGCAGATCATTACCGGTGGGAGTGAAGAACGCAGGCGTTTTCTCGACGCCCTTCTTTCCCAGGTAGATCATAGTTACCTGATGCAGTTGATCACTTACAATAAAATTCTTGCGCAGCGAAATAGTTTGTTAAAGTCGGTTGCTGAAACCCGACGTTTGGATAACAGCTTATTAGAAGTACTTAATGAACAACTAACAATTCCGGGAATAATTATTTTTGAGAAAAGAAAAAGCTTTCTGCAAAACTATATCCCCCTGGTTCACAGATTCTATCAAAAAATTTCGGGTGAAAAATATGATGTTACCATTAATTATGAAAGCCAGCTACTAAATACATCTTTTGATAGCTTGTTACATCAGCTTCGTGATAAAGACCTTATGCTGCAACGGACAAATGGTGGTATTCACAAGGATGATCTTGAAATTAGCCTGCAAGGCAATTCTTTTAAAAATATAGCGTCGCAGGGGCAACGAAAAAGTTTGTTATTCGCATTGAAGCTGGCTGAATTCGAGGTGCTGAAGAATACCAATGGCTTTCCACCGCTTTTGTTACTGGACGATGTATTCGAAAAACTAGATCAGGAACGCATGAAAAATCTGTTGGAATGGGTTTGCACTGAAAATAAAGGGCAGCTTTTCATTACAGATACCCACCGCGAACGACTTCAGCAGCACCTGAATCATCTGGATGTGCCCTTTCAGTTGATTGAATTAAAGTAGCTACCAGCCAGTAAGGATGATTTTTCAATTTTCATGATTTAGGAATTTGCAAGCAATATACATTCTTCTTTAAATTAACATTATAAATTTTTAAATATAATATTTTTTCGTCTAATAGCAGCTTAATCTAAGTGTTTATTGTCTTTTTTATAGTATTTTATATCAAAATTAATTGATTACATGAGAAAATTTAAATGGCTAATGCTATGCTGGCTATTACTTGCCACTCAATCACTATTAGCACAAACTAAAATTACCGGAAAAATTGTGGGAGAAAAGGATGGTACGCCTATAGCTGGGGCTACAATATCCGTTAAAAACACTAACACTTACACCACTGCAAATCCTGACGGCACTTTCAGCATTAACGCTCCGGCAAATGCAAAACTGGTTATAACTTATATCGGTTATAACCGTGCAGAAGTAGCTGCTACAGCAAAGCCTCTTGTTGTAAATCTTACCGCAAGCGATGCGTCTCTTTTAGAAATTGTAGTAACAGGTTACAGAACCAGTAGCAGAAGAGACCTTGTTGGTTCGGCAAGCACCATAAAAGCGGAAAAAATACGAAACGTTCCACTCGGATCTTTTGACCAGGCATTACAAGGGCAGGTTCCTGGAATTTTGGTTCAGGCACAATCGGGTCAGCCAGGTGCTGCTGCATCGGTGCTAATACGCGGAAAAGGTTCTATACTGGGAAGCAATACGCCTTTATACGTAATGGATGGTATAGAAATTACCGCAGGTGATTTTTCTACGCTCAATTCCTCCGACTTTGAATCTCTAAGTGTATTGAAGGATGCTTCTGCCACAGCAGTTTACGGCTCAAGAGGCGCTAATGGGGTTATTGTAATCACATCCAGGAAAGGCAAGGCCGGTACCCCGCGTTTTACCTACGATGTACAATATGGAAATTCCACGCAGCCTAAAAACAAGTTAAAGGTGATGAACTCAAGCCAGAAGCTTGATTACGAATTGGCAAATGGTAATCCTTACAGTTGGACAACCGCCGAGGTAGATAGCTTAAGAAAAGTGGATACCGATTGGGAAGACGTTTTTTTCAGAACCGGCCATACACAAAACCATGTGCTCAGCGCGTCTGGTGGTGCAGGTAAAACCACCTATTATATATCGGGATCTCTTTTCGACCAGACCGGAACAGTGCCGAATACCGGTTTAAAAAGATATACCGGAAGGGCTAACATTGAATCCAGCGCCGGGGGCTTGAGTTTTGGTACCAATTTAACCCTGGGCTATTCAGATTTTAACAATACCAGTGAAAACAACTCGGGTATCAGTACCCCTTTGAATGCCATCCGCTGGCTCAATCCTTATGAAACAGTGTATGATAAAAACGGTAAATTCAGCTCAATTGTTTCTGGACAGCCTAATGCCATGCAGGAACTGCTGCTTAACAGTAACCTGCGGCAACAGTATAAAGGGGTAGGAAATGTTTTTATTAGTTATAACGCGCCTTTCTTGAAAGGACTATCATTCAGAACAAATTGGGGCGGTGACTTCAGAACTAATGAAACTACGGTTTATACCGATCCAAGTACGGCGGCAGGACGGGGCGCTACCGGAGGAAAGGGTAGCTTCGGACATGCAAATGACCGGGTTTTCCGTTATACAGGTACCACCTCGGCTACTTACTCCACTGAATTTGGTTCCGACCATACTTTAAGTGTGGCCGTGTTCAACGAGATGGTAAAAAGTAAAGGAAGAACTTTCTCCTTCACCGGTTACGGCCTTGGTGGCGCCTTCC
>CAXSIE010000207.1:0-5884 GCA_964237295.1 uncultured Flavihumibacter sp.
CTTTTACTGTTTCCCAGGTTTTAGCGTACCCGTACCCGACTGAGTTATGCAGCTCATCAAACGGTTCAAAAATAGCCTGGGCTTTTAATGAAAAAGGAAGCCGGAATGTTTATGTGGCCGGCGGACCCGATTTTAAACTGCGTAAACTTACAGCCTATGATAAAGATGACGGCCAGGAAATTTCAAGCTTATCCATATCTTCTGATGGCAAATGGATTGTTTTTGTCAGAGGGGGGGACCATAGCTCACCCGAACCGGGAATGACGGTAAATCCTGCTTTCGATCCTGTTACGCCTAAAGTTCAGGTTTGCGCTATCTCCTGGGATGGTGGTGAAACGAAAATATTGGGTGAAGGCGACTATCCCGTTATTTCTCCGCAAAGCGACCAGGTAGCTTTTATGAAAACCGGCCAGGTGTGGATCGCAAAGCCGGATGGATCGTCACAGGCAAAAAATTTATTTACTACAAGAGGGATGAACCGCGATATCCGGTGGTCTCCCGATGGTTCTAAGATCGCGTTCAGCTCGTCCAGAACAGACCATGCTTTTATCGGTGTATATACAAATGCAAACAGCCCGGTACAATGGCTGGCACCGTCATTTGCCAGGGATGCCTCGCCGCGCTGGTCGGCAGATGGAAGCAAAATCGTGTTCATCCGTACGCCTGCTTCAGGCGGAACAACCGATTCTATCCTGGCCAGGAAGCACCAGCCCTGGGCAATCTGGGTCGCAGACCTGGCATCCGGCAATGGCACTAAATTATGGACTGCTCCAAAAACCTTGCGTGGCTCTTTTCCTACAACGGATGGCGGAGCTAATCTGCAATGGGCTGCCGCAAACAGGATTACCTTTATTTCTTACCAGGATGGCTGGCCGCATTTGTATTCGATACCGTCAACAGGAGGGGAAGCTTTATTGCTAACTCCGGGAAATTTTATGGTAGAGCAGGTAAAGCTTAGTGCGGATGCAAAATGGCTGCTGTTCAGTGCTAATGGCGGCGCTGATAAATTTGATATTGATAGAAGACATGTTGGAAGGGTGCCGGTTGATAAAGCTTCTATGGAATTCCTTACCGAAGGAACCGAAATGGAAACCTACCCGGTATTGACCGGAGACGGATTAACAGTTGCCCTGTTAAGTGCATCGGCTCAAAGACCACTGCTGCCGGCTATCATGCCTTTTAATAAAGGAAAAATAACAATATTGGGTGAAGAATTGATACCGGCAGACTTCCCTAAAAAACTGGTAACGCCAAAACAGGTATTATTCAAAGCTCCGGATGGGATGGTTTTACACGGACAATTATTCGAGCCGGTCAATGTTAACGGTAAGTCACCAGCCATCCTGTACGTTCATGGCGGGCCACAGCGACAGATGGTACTTGGCTGGCATTTTATGGATTATTACTCAATTGACTATGCGCTCAACCAGTACCTGGTGAACCTGGGCTTTACTGTTTTATCCGTTAACTATCGGCTGGGGGTAGGGTATGGATATGAATTTCACAAACCTGCCGATGCAGGAGTTGCCGGCGCTTCTGAGTACATGGATATCAAAGCCGCAGGCGAGTGGTTATCCAGACAACCGCAGGTTGATGCGAAAAGGATCGGTATTTATGGCGGCTCTTATGGTGGTTATCTCACCGCGCTTGCACTTGGAAAAGATTCCAGGTTATTTGCTGCAGGTGTTGATATACACGGCGTACATAACCGCGCGAGGTATTTGTTAGCGCCAGACAGGGGAGAACCTGCACCTGATGAAGCGCTTGCAGCGAAGGTAGCGCTGGAATCATCGCCCATCGCATGGATTAAGGGTTGGACGTCGCCCGTGCTGTTTATTCATGCAGATGACGACCGCAATGTTCCTTTCAGCCAGAGCATCGATCTTATCCGTCGCTTTGAAAAAAAGGGGCTTTTATTTGAATCGCTGGTGATTCCCGATGATACCCATCATTGGATGAAACATTCCAACGCGGTAAGAGTGAGTGAAGCCACTGCAGAATTTTTGAAGAGGAAGCTGATGAAGTGATGGTGGATATCTTAAAACTAATTTTAAAAATTAATTTAGTTAAATAAAATATGAATACCCTGATAAAATTACTCCTTTTCTCTTTCCTGGCCTGCTTCGCCGCTTCTTCATCCGCCCAAAAGATTACAAAGAAAAAAATCCGGAAAATGTTTGCAGGTTCCGCTATCTGTAATGATCATTTTACAGGGTTCGTTTTGTATGATCCGGAAAAAAATAAAACGATCTATGCTCAGAATGAAGACAAATATTTTATCCCGGCATCCAATACAAAATTGTACACTTATTATACTGCGCTGCAAATGCTCGGCGATTCGATCCCGGGTTTGCGGTATATCGTCAAAGGAGATTCATTGATCTTCTGGGGAACAGGCGATCCTTCGTTTCTGCATTCTTACTTAAAATCTACAAAAGCATTTGAATTTTTAAAGAATACAAATAAGAACCTTTACTTTTCTGCTCATAATTATAATGGAAACTTTTATGGTGCAGGCTGGCCTTATGGTAACTACAATGATTATTACCAGGTAGAAATAACACCGCTTCCTGTAATGGATAATATTGCCGTATTATATGCAGATGCACAGAACAAACTTCAAATTTCACCTGCTTATTTACAACCGTTTCTACAACTGGATAGTTTCTTTCATCCGGCATCTTTCGCAGTTAGAAGAGACCTGGTAGAAAACAAATTTATCTATCCCGCCGGTGCGGTTCCAACAAGTTACAGGCAGGAGGTTCCCTGGAAAACCAGTCCTGAATTAACCATTGCGCTTTTGAAGGATACCATGAAGAAAAGCCTCACGCTTGTTGATATTCCGATGCCGGATACAGCAAGAGTTCTTTATAGCATTTCCTCCGATTCTGTTTACAGGCGTATGTTGTTGCCAAGCGACAATTTTATTGCAGAGCAATTGCTGCTTGTATGTTCCTCTACACTTCCGGGAAACCTAAGTACACGGGCAGTGATCGAATACAGCAAAAAAAACTTCTTGAAAGACCTTCCGGATGAACCACAGTGGGTTGATGGTTCCGGCTTATCGCGTCAGGATCTTTTTACACCACGCACTATGGTAGCATTACTCGTAAAGATAGCCGCTAAAATAAATGATGAAAGCAAACTTCATTATATGCTGCCCACCGGTGGCGTAAGTGGTACCCTTCGCACAGCGTATAAAACAGATAATGGCGTGCCTTTCGTTTGGGGCAAAACAGGGTCTCTTTCCAATAACCACAACCAAAGCGGTTACCTGGTAACGCGTAAGGGCAAAAAATTAATTTTTTCATTTATGAACAACAACTTTGTAAGGCCAACCGCTGACATAAGAGATGAAATGGTACGGATTATGACGGAGATACATAACCGGTATTGAGTTAGGTATGGTGTTCGGAAGTCCATCTATGTTTTCTTACAATTTTTATTACCTCAAAAAAAATGGCATTCTTAATGCATTTTTTTTACCAACCCCAAGGGGTGAAATGATTATAGTAAATAGCAAGCCCAAAATGCGAACCCCGAAGAGGTGACATAAAGCGCTACAGACTAATGCCACCCTTTCAGGGTTCTCGTTTCGTAATTATTGCATTGCTATAATCATGTCAGCCCTTCGGGCTTTGCTAACAATTAGCTTAATACCACTTCTAAAGTGTGATCTGCAAACTCACCGGTATCGAAAGGCTGATGTGTTACAACAAGGCAGGTAATTTCAAGCCCGTTTACTACTTGTTTAAGATCGGCAATTAAATTTGATTTCAAGGCAGTATCGAGGGCAGAAAAGGGTTCATCCATCAATAGTACTTTCGGTTTGGTAGATAATGCCCTTAAGATTGCAAGCCGCTGTTGTTGTCCACCGGAAAGTTGCCGGGGCTTATGATTGATAAAAGATTCCATCCTGCCAATCTTAAGTAATTGTTTTATATATTCAACATCCTGCGTTCCATACAACAAATGTTTTTCAACGGTCATGTTCGGAAACAGTGCATAATCCTGGAAAACAAAACCAACTTTTCTCTTCTGAGGCGCCAGATAAATTTTTGCTTTTGTATCCAGCCAGATGTCATTGTCAACAATAATATTTCCTTCATCAGGGCGAATAAGTCCGGCCAGCATTTTAAGAAAGGTGGTTTTGCCTGCCCCGGAAACACCCAGGACCTGGGTAATGCTGTTTAAAGCAAAAGATGATTTTATCCGGAGCAGGTTAAAACCATTGTAAGTCTTTATCCGTTTTTTTATATCAATATATATCATTCAAGCGGACTTTTCACAAGTTTCCTGTTTAATACAAACACTGTAATTACAATAAGAAAAGTAATTCCAAATAAAATTAAAGAGTAATTATTAGCATTGGAATAATCCATCCTTTCCACTGAATCGTAAATGGCGATAGAGGCGACTTTGGTGACTCCGGGAATATTTCCACCAATCATAAGTACTACTCCAAACTCTCCAAGGGTATGCGCAAAAGTTAATACTGATGCGGTGAATATGGAAGATTTTATATTAGGGATAAGAACATGAAAAAGCGTTTGCACTTTTGATTTTCCCATAATATAAGAGGCTTCTGAAATGGAATGAGGCAACTGTACAAATGCAGATTTCACCGGGTTGATCATAAAAGGAAGGCTGTACAATATGGAGGCGAGAATTAAACCCTCAAATGAAAACACCAACTGGATATTAAATGTTTTATGAAGCCACCTTCCCAAAGCATTTTGCGGACTAAAAGTTAACAGTAAATAAAATCCCAGAACTGAAGGTGGCAGTACCAGCGGCATCGTAATAATTGCTTCTATAATTAATTTAAACAGGGAACTGCGAAATGACAGCCAATAAGCCACAGGCAGGCCAATGATCAGCAGGATAATTGTAGTAATCAGCGAAAGCTTCAGGCTAAGCCAGATAGGGGACCAATCCATTTAGAATGATTTACAGATTAAGAGGCCAGGTATCCGTATTGTTTGAATATTTTCTTTGCTTCCGTTGATAAAATATAGTTGTAAAACTTTTGCGCATTTGAGTAATTACCTTTTTTTGAATAACTCAAAATGATAAATCCCTGTCTGATTTTTTCGTAGACACTTTTATCTACACGTTCCCATTTCAATTTGTTTTTGTCGGGATATTCGTAGATCAGCGCTTCGGTTGTAAACCCTATGTTGACTGCGCCGGTGGTAATGTATGTGTTAACCTGTGAGATGCTTTCCCCATAAACCAGTTTATTATTCACTTTGTTCCATAGTTCGTAATGTTCGAGCGCCTCTTTTGCAGCTTTGCCATAAGGCGCCAATGCAGGGTTTGCAATAGCAATCTTTTTTATGCTATCCGTGGTTAATAATTTACGCCAGTTCTTCAAATCAACATTCACTGTGCTGCAAACGATCAGGCTGCCCGATGCATATTCTTTTGGTGTTGTTATACTGAAGCCTTCTTTGTAAAGGGCGTCAGGAAAGTCCATATCCGCAGACAAGAAAATATCGAATGGTGCTCCATTCTTAATCTGGGCGGTAAGGTTTCCGGAAGAGCCGATAATCGCTTCCGTTTCAATTCCTGTTTTCTTTTTAAAATCTGCCTGTAATACTTTAATTACAAACTGTGCGTTAGCGGCAACAGCCAGCCTTAGCGGCTGCGATTGCGCACAAAATGCCATAAGAATGAACAAAATAATCAACAGGGAAAATATCCTTTTCATAAAGTAATTTTATTTCTCTTTGATGAAGAACAAACAGGTTTATTCGTTATGTATTCAAGAGTATAACGTCAAATATATAGATGTTCGGCTAGAAATCAGTTTGGAACGTATTTTTAATGTTTCAGGGGAATGGTAATAACAGATATGAGTTGTTGCAAGCAATCCATTATC
>CAXSIE010000207.1:5894-8702 GCA_964237295.1 uncultured Flavihumibacter sp.
ACATTCAGATCTTGAAGAATGATAAAGTTTGCGTTATTTTGTTGCATCATACCAATTAGTATCTTTTATGACAAAGGCTGCTGCAACCCGGCTCGCTATACTTCAAAAAGCGTTTGAGCTTATTTATACTAAAGGTTATCAAACTACCAGTATTGACGACATTATTGCAACCACCCAGGTAACAAAAGGTGCATTCTATTATCATTTTAAAACTAAAGATGAAATGGGTTTGGCAATAATCAATGATGTATTGAAACCAACTATGTTAGAAGCTTTTATCGAGCCGTTAAAAAATTCCGGTGATCCTCTTGAACATATTTACCCGATGATGAAAAACCTGTTATTAGGGCATCCGTATTTGCAGGTTGCATACGGTTGTCCGGCCGGGAACCTTACACAGGAGATGACACCGTGGAATAATGAATTCAGTAATGCATTGGCAGCGTTAGTAAAGCAATGGCAGGTTGCCATTGAGCAATGTATTAATAAGGGAAAGAAAGCCGGGATTATTAAAAAAAATGTAAATGCAGAACAGGTTGCTTATTTTATCATGTCGGGCTACTGGGGCATAAGGAATTTCGGAAAGCTTTATAATGATGATGAATGTTACAGGGTGTATTTAAAAGAGCTGAAACTATATTTGAAGAGTATGTATTAATTTTTTTATAAAACATACTATTTAGTATGTTTTCTTATATCTTCGTATCGTCTTACCTAAAAGCGATGTATCAAATACTTATAGTTTGCCATTCAATAGTCAGGTGGTTATTAGTATCCTCGTTAGTTTTTGCCATTTACCGGGCTTTCAAAGGGTATGGTTACAACCTCGCTTTCTCTAAAACAGATAATGTTGTCAGGCACTGGACGGCAACCATTGCGCATATTCAACTGGTTATTGGCATAACGCTTTATTTTCAGAGCCCGTTGGTAAAATACTTTTGGAAAAATATACACGGAGTTATTCGCAATGCCGATGCTGTATTTTTTGGCTTGCTGCATATGATATTAATGCTAACAGCGATCGTGATCATTACAATCGGATCAGCTTTATCAAAACGCGAGCCTGGTAGTAAAGAAAAATTCCGAACCCAATTGAAATGGTTTTCAATCGGGTTTGTAATTATTTTTATAGCTATTCCCTGGCCGTTTTCTCCTTTTGCAAACAGACCTTATTTCAGATAAACTGCAACTATGATGAATATCTTAAAAACTAACATCGGACGGTTAAGAGTTATTGCAATACTTGAAGGTATTTCATTGCTGGTATTGGTTTTCATTGCCGTACCGATGAAATATTATTTTGGCAACCCGGCAGGTTCTAAAATTGTAGGTCCTGTTCACGGCGCTTTATTTTTGCTGTTTGTCTTCAATACTTTAAGTGTTGGAATAGAACAGCATTGGAAGTTCAGCACTACAACATGGAAGGTACTGCTGGCTTGTATTATTCCTTTCGGAACATTTTATATTGACAATAAGATTTTAAGCAAGATAAAGGAGGTTCATTAGCTATCAGCTGCGAGCCGTCAGGAGGAAATATGTTATCCTGATTTCCTGACTGCTGATAGCTGTTATGCCTACTCCGTTTTTTTATCCTTCAATATAAATTGTCCCTTCGTTAACCATGAAATGCCAAAAGACACCAGTGCAATCGTTTCAAGGATTATAGTAGGTTTAAGAAATCCGATAAGGTTATGCACTGCGGGGATGCTGTCTATGGGGATTCCTATAACGGAAACAGCCATAGTAATTCCAAAGATTCTGTAAAGGCGATTTCTTTTCTTTTTTTCCGGTGTCATGTTACCAGCGCTTTTGGTAAAGAGAAAGACTGACATATAAGCCAGTAATGCAAAGAAAACACCTGAAGTTAAATAATGCAGCGTGCTGATAATGTCTCCCTTGTCACTGGATGCCGATGTAGGAAAAAAGGCAATGCCCAAAGCAAACAGTCCGGCTAGTTTGCTGATAATAGAGTCCTGCTTTGTATAGCCGTTGTATGAAAGAAGAAACAAGGATATTCCGCATATGATACCTGTCAGCAGGTCGCGCATACTGGTATGATAGTAGGCACTGACAGAGATTTGAATATAACGTGTATGGTCAAAAATAAACGAACCAATTACCATAACGGGCACCAGCGATACGGCAAGGAAACCAATTACCTTGCGCAGTGTCAGGTAAGAAATAATTAAGGAATCAGGCTTTTCCGACTTTGGGAATTCAATTTCCATGGTAAAAGTTGTAAGGTTAAACGATTACTAAATATAATACAAATCGGCTCTTTTTGCAAGAGCATTCAACCGATTCTGAACACAAAAGAAAGGAACACAGCGGGAGCAGATGCTTCTGTGATAGCTTTAACGTCGGCGCAAGAAATCCCTTTTATGTTCCTTCCCCCGTACCTTTAAACAGGCATTTTAAGTAACACAAATAAAAAATTAACAATGACAAACAGTTTAGAAGGGAGGGTTGTTGCAATCACGGGTGCAAGCAGCGGAATAGGTGAAGCGACTGCGCTCATTCTTGCCGGGCGCGGTGCGAAGGTATACTCGGCGCACGCGGTTCAGATCGCCTTAAGGCTCTTGCTGACCGCATTACAGGAGCGGGTGGTGAAGCCATTTATATACGCACAGACGTAAAGCAGCGTGCCGACCTGTCTAATTTAGTCGGACTGGCATGTGAACAGTACGGCAAGCTTGATGTTCTCATAAGCAATGCCGGCATTGGGCCGATCGCCCCGCTTGACGACCTGCGCGTAGAGGAATGGGAGGAGATGATCGATATCAACATCAAAGGCTTTCTGTATGGCAT
>CAXSIE010000208.1:0-263 GCA_964237295.1 uncultured Flavihumibacter sp.
CAACCGAAGCTGCTGAAGCGGCAGTTAAAAAAATAAAGATTGATATCGAACCCTTACCTGTTATCACCGATCCAAGGGTTGCAAAAGCAAGGGGAGCATTGATTGTACCTCCCAGAACTTTTAATCTTGGCAACACCGCAGCTACCTGGGCTGAGTGCGCACATGTTTTTGAAGGAATGGCAGCAACTAACGGCCAGGAACACCTGTACATTGAAACGCAGGGCGCTTACGCGTTACCGGGAGAAAACGGCTCTTTAAAAGTT
>CAXSIE010000208.1:273-8699 GCA_964237295.1 uncultured Flavihumibacter sp.
CTACCCAGGGACCCACTGCGGTGCAAAGACATATGGCTCATGTGCTCGGCATTCCCATGCACCGCCTTGAAGTGGATGTAACAAGATTGGGCGGTGGTTTTGGCGGAAAAGAAGACCAGGCCACGCATTGGGCAATACTTTGCGCTTTAGCTACCTATCATTTAAAAAAACCTGTTAAGTTCCCCATGCACCGTGTTGCGGATATGTACATGACCGGAAAGCGGCATCCTTATTCTTCGGATTTTAAAATAGGATTGGATCAGGATCTTAAGATACTCGCTTATGAAGTTGTTTTTTATCAGAATGCCGGCGCTGCTGCAGATCTTTCGCCGGCAGTTATGGAAAGAACGTTGTTTCATTGCACCAACTCTTATTTTATTCCCAATGTAAAAGCAACGGCTTACAGTTGCCGCACCAACCTTCCGCCTAACACGGCATTTCGCGGCTTTGGTGGTCCGCAGGGAATGTTTGTGATAGAATCGGCTATTGCAAAAGCTGCGGAAGAACTGGGAATACCGGCCTCCCTTATTCAAAAGAAAAACCTGATAGCAACCGGGGACGAGTTTCCTTACGGTCAAAAAGCAAACAGTGAAGCAGGAGCATGCTGGGAAAAATGTGAAGTGCTCTATAATGCTGATACATTAAAAAACGAAATAGCCGTTTTTAACAACAACCATAAACTGCTTAAAAAAGGCCTGTCATTTATGCCCATATGTTTTGGAATTTCTTTTACCAAAACATTTATGAACCAGGCAAGGGCGCTCGTTCACGTATATACTGACGGAAGCATCGGCATCAGTACCGGCGCCGTTGAAATGGGACAAGGCGTTAACACAAAAATGCTGCAGGTTGCTGCGCTCACTTTCTCCGTTGCTGCGGCAAAAATAAAAGTGCAGACTACCAATACTTCCCGGGTGGCAAATACTTCCCCTTCCGCGGCCAGCGCTACGGCAGACCTTAACGGACAGGCCGTATTAATGGCTTGTCTTGCTATTTCAGAAAGGCTGAAAGCCGTTGCCGCTACCGCTTTGCAAACTACCGCCGCATCTCTTGAATTGCGCGATGAACTGATATGGATGAATGGACGGATATCACCTGGGAAAAACTGGTAATGATGGCGTATGTTCAACGGGTGAGTTTGTCTGAAAATGCGCATTACGCAACACCTGAAATTAATTTTGATCATACAAAAGAAAAAGGTCATCCTTTTGCTTATCATGTGTTCGGAACCGCCATTACTGTTGTAACCGTTGACTGCCTCAGGGGTATTTATACTTTTGATGCGGTACACCTGGTGCACGATATAGGTTCCGGCATGAATCCCTCGATAGATAAGGGACAGATTGAAGGCGGCCTGGTGCAGGGCATCGGCTGGATGACGCTGGAAGAACTGGTGTATGATAAAGAAGGAAGGCTCCGCTCCAATTCATTATCTACCTATAAGGTTCCGGATATCTATGGTGTTCCCGAATTCATTAATATCCATTTCCTGGAAAACACCAAACCTAACCTTGCTACCTTGCGCTCCAAAGCTGTAGGAGAGCCGCCGCTAATGTATGGGATCGGAACTTTCTTTGCACTTCGCAATGCCGTTAAAGCTTTCAATCCTGCTGCCTGCTGTGCATTTGATGCTCCCATGACACCTGAAAAAGTACTGCTATCCTTATATGAGAACGTTCAGGAAGAAATTACTCCTGATATAAACCCGGTGTTAATTATCAACCAGAGTATCACAGATACCATTCTGCCTTAACCCTGTTGCATGAAGAGTCTCGCTACCTGGAAACTTATTTTATCAAGTTTGGATCAGGATATTCCTGTAATGCTTTTATACGTTGTGGAGAGTATAGGAAGCAGTCCGGGGCGCCAGGGATTTAATATGGCGGTGAATGCTCATGAATCAATGGAAGGCTCTATGGGCGGTGGCATTATGGAGCATAAATTTGTGGAGATGGCCAGGGCAAAACTTACAGATCAGGCTGTAGAAGCATCCATTCACAAACAGTTTCATAATAAAACTGCTGCCACCCATCAAAGTGGTATGATCTGCTCGGGAGAACAAACAATTCTTTTATACACTGTTCAAAAAAAGGATACAACGCATGTTAACGCGGTCGTGCACTGCCTGGAAGAAAATAAAGCAGGATTGCTGCGGCTTTCACCCGGTGGAATTGAATTCGAGGCCGGTGCAACCGGTGATGTGAAAACGGTGTTTTCATTAACATCGGCAAATGATTGGTTGTACACCAAAAGAATCGGTTATGTAAATCATTTATTTATTATTGGTGCAGGTCACTGCGCATTTGCGCTCTCGCGTATCATGAGCCAGATGGATTTTTACATCCATCTTTATGATGACCGGAAAGATTTAAAAACAATGCTCGAAAATGAGTTTGTTCATAAGAAAGAGATTCTGGAAGATTACCGGCAACTGGCAGGTTTGATTGATAGTAGTAGTGAAAACTACGTTGTTATCATGACTTTTGGCTACCGGACGGATGGTATAGCCTTGCGTGCGTTGATACATAAAAACTTTAAATACCTTGGGTTGCTCGGTAGCAGGGCAAAAACTAAAAAGATGTTTGCAGATATGCTGGCAGAAGGGTATGATGCAACATTGCTGGAACGCATTCATGCGCCGGTGGGCATTCCAATTAAGAGTCAGACGCCTGAAGAAGTGGCGATTAGTATTGCTGCGGAGATAATTAGGGTTAAAAATTCATGAGTTTTTTTTAACACAGAGAGCGCAGAGGGAAGAAACACAGAGGCCACAGAGGAAACCCTCTGCGCACTCTGTGTTTCCTCCCTCTGCGCTCTCTGTGTTAAAAAAAACTTACTTAACAGCCACATCATATTTTGTAACACCCGGCACCGCAACAGCATACCAGCCATCGCTATTAGGCATTACAGGCGGAGGTGCATCAAAAGCATACACTTTCGGATGCAGGTCGATACCTGAAGTGATTGCCTTGTCCCAATCCATGCGCTGTCCTGAATAAGTAGCCATCCGGCCCAATATGGAAGTCATAGTGCTCTTGGCGCCGCGTTCCGCATCCCAGAATTTATAGTCACCCTTTGCAATGGCTGCAAAAAGCTCATCATGCTCATTCTGGTAAGGCTGGTTTTCCAGCTTTTTATCAAACTGGTAGATGACTTTGCCTTTATGATCGGTAATGCGTGCGTCGTTAAAGAATATCTTCCCTTTTGTTCCGGCAACATATTCATCCACTTTTGCCATGGTGCCTTTCTGGTGTCGGCATTGGCTGTTTAATATCGCGCCGTTGGCATATTGAAATTCCACGAAATGGTGGTCAAAAATTTCACCGTATTCCTTACCCTTTCTTACCTCACGGCCACCCATACCCTGGGCGACGGTTGGATAGCTATCCAGGGCCCAGTTAATTACATCCAAATTATGGATATGTTGTTCAGTGATATGATCACCGCATAACCATACAAAATAATACCAGTTACGGAGCTGGTATTCCATTTCAGTTTGCCCTGGTTTTTTAGGATTCACCCAAACACCATCATTGTTCCACCAGGCTTGCGCAGATGTGATTTCACCGATTGCGCCATCCTGTAATCTTTTCATGATTTCGCGGTAAGAAGTTTGGTAGCGGCGTTGTAAACCCACCACTACGTTCAGTTTTTTCTTTTTAGCTTCTGCAGCAACTTCCAATACTTTCTGAATACCTGCGGGATCGGTAGCTACCGGCTTTTCCATGAACACATGTTTGTTCTGCCTGATTGCTTCTTCAAAATGAATGGGACGAAAGCCCGGAGGCGTTGCCAGGATCACCACATCGGCTAATGCGATAGCCTTTTTATAAGCGTCGAAACCAACGAATTTGTTTTCTTCTTTTACCTGGAGGCGTTTATCGAGTCCACCTTCCTTGAGTGCATCCCCTATATTTTTATATGCACTGTCAAGCCGGTCGCGAAAAGCATCGGCCATAGCTACCAGTTGCACGTTTTGCTTGGTACTTAACGCCTGGGTTGCGGCACCGGTACCCCGGCCACCACAGCCGATCATGGCAATTTTAATGACATCATCGGCTCCTGAAAAGTAATTAGCCTGTGAAATAATAGGCAAAGCCATTATGCCACCTGCCAACAGGGAGGTTTGTTTTACAAAATCTCTCCTGGATTGCGCATTTTTGTTATTGTCGTTCATGGTGCTTTTTTTATATGACTGCTAAATAAATTACATATTAAAATATGCCTGTGTCTTAATTGAAAAACTTTTCAAGATATTCCGAAAAAAATTTGTCAATCTCTTCAGCGGATGGCTTTTTATCCGGCTTCACAATCCTGAAACCGATAAAGGGAGCATCTGCA
Organism: uncultured Flavihumibacter sp.; assembly: GCA_964237295.1. Classification (GTDB taxonomy): domain Bacteria; phylum Bacteroidota; class Bacteroidia; order Chitinophagales; family Chitinophagaceae; genus JADCRZ01. The sequence goes on from CAXSIE010000208.1 coordinate 4,615, forward strand.
TTCCACCACCTGCTTCTTGGTATCTGCGGATCACGCCGGTTCCAGTCCAGACTGGATTTTAACCGGCTTGAAGGTTGGATATCGGCAGGTTTATCCTGGTAATTACCTCCTTTTAATGTTCGGGGATAACGTGCTGTTGGTGTTATCAATGGGTCTTGCGCTGCAGCTCCTGTTAATGAAAAATAATTTTCCTCATATTGATCCAGTGTCCATTCCGCAACGTTTCCCAGCATGTCATAAAAACCCCAGGCATTAGGTTGTTTAAGCCCGGTTTTATGATATTTGTTTTCGCTGTCACCGCTATACCACGCATATTTATTTAGTTGTGCCGTATCATTCCCGAAAGGAAAAGAAGTGATAGCGCCTGCCCTGCAGGCATATTCCCATTCAGCTTCCGTTGGCAGCCGGTAAAATTCACCGGTTTTTTTATATAACCAGCGGCAATACATCAGCGCTCCATACTGAGACATGCTGTTTGCAGGATAACCGCCCTCTTTTCCCATACCTAATGTAAGATCAATATAAGGAGGACTTGGCCTGGTAATAGCATCCGTTGTCTGGTTTCTGCTATACGACTCATCTTTAAAAAAAGCATCGTACTCATCATAAGTCACTTCGTTGGCTCCCATTGAAAATGCTGAAACGTAAACCTGCTTTTGTTCCGGTTTGCCTGCTTTAACGCCCTGGATATTGGTCATCATAAAACTGCCGGCTTTCAAAGAGATCATTTTAAATTTTATCGGGGTGCCTTGCACAGCCTGCTCATAAGAAGAAATAGTACCAGGTGTTTGCTGCGCGGTTGCCTGTGCTTTTATTAAAACAATTGTCAAAGCTGTAATGATGTAACGTATCAACGGGTTAGCCTTCATATCAAATGTATATCTCACGATTTGTCTGATCAAAATAAATTCAGGTTAATTAAAGAAGGCCAATTTAAATTATTATTCACTCAAAATGTCAATTTCATTCATTTTTTTGCCTTCCGACATGGTTTTAATGAATATTCTTATAATTCTTAAGGTATATGGTACATGTAGCAGCACAGCCATTTAAAGCTCATCTTTTCAGGTAAGCAGTAAATCCCGGTGATCTGAAATATACCGGCTTACCATGTTTCAGTACAGCTATCTGTACTTCTGTGGCAGGAAACTTTTTTACAAGCCGGAGGGCTTTGGAAACAGGTAAAATACTACAGGCTTTGGTGAGCCAGTCGGCTTCGATTCCTTTCTTTGAAATTACTGTAACGTTGCGTGAATTTGTTATTGCGTAGCCGCTGGCCGGATCAACGATATGTGAATACCTTTTACCATTAAGTTCCATATACTGATACAAGTCGCCGGATGTAGTAACCGCCTGATTCTTAAGAAGTAACTGGTATTGCATGGTTTCTTCAGATTCAGGCAGTTTAACCGCACCATCCCGCCCATAAACACCGGGGGGCACAGCGCCTGTTACAATACCGCCACCGGCATCAAGCAATGAATAAGGAAATCCCGATTCACGCAAACGGTCGCATACTCTTTGTGCTGTTTCACCTTTGGCTATTCCGCCGAGGTCTAATTGCATTCCTGCTTTTTTCAACCTGATTGCTTTTTGAATAGTGTCAACTTCCATCAAACGGTAGCCTGATAGGCTCTTTGCCAGTTGAAGGCTATCCTTGGAAGGCAGCATTTTTTCCTTACGGGCTTTGCGCCATAGCCTGATCAGCGGCCCGGCGGTAACATCAAAGCTGCCATTGCTTACTTCACTTGCATGCCAGGCAACCCTGAGAATTCGAAATAAAGATTCAGATACGGGAATCCACCTGCCATTTCCCGCCTCAGCACATAACCTGTTCAGTTCACTCGAAGGCAGGTAATCACTGTAAATCTCATTAAGCGTATCTATGAACCTGTAAGCCTGTGCTGCGGCTTTTGCTGCTTCAACGGAATCCGGGCTATAGATCACCAGGTTAAACAAAGATCCCATTTTGGGCTGTTGAAAGCTCAGCTTCCTGTATTGCGCCGCAGCAGTCCCACTGGCAAGTACACATAAAAACAACCCGATGATTTTTATCATTACTCAATATTATACTGCTACTAAACACCGGCCAAGAAATATTTTTTTTAGTTAAGGGATTTGATTACCCTATCTTCAAACAATTGCAGCTATAGAAAATGTTGAAACTATTGTAATCAATTGTGAACTTTTGATTCCTGTTTATCATAAAATCATTTAATCATGGTTCAAACATCTCCCCGCCTTGCTTCAATTGATGTTTTCCGGGCTTTAACTATGCTGTTGATGATATTTGTTAACGACCTCTGGTCTTTAAAAAATATTCCCGGCTGGCTGGAACATACTGCCGGGGAAGCCGATGGCATGGGACTGGCAGACACCATCTTTCCGGCTTTTCTTTTTATTGTCGGCTTATCGATTCCATTTGCGATTCAAAGTCGTTTATCCCGCGGGTCATCATCTTACCAGTCGCTGGTATATATATTAACACGTTCCTTTGCTCTATTGTTAATGGGGGTGTTTCATGTTAACCTGGAAGATTATGACCGAAGCGCTTCCATTTCAAGACCTGTATGGCAAATACTCATAACAGTTGCATTCTTCCTGATCTGGCTCGATTATGCTCCCACGATGAAAAAATTCAAAAAATTAATATTACAAGCCGCCGGAGTTGTAATTCTTGTAATCATGGCGATGGTATACAAGGGAAATCAGCATGGCAAAATTGTTGGAATGTCTGTACAATGGTGGGGGATACTCGGACTGATCGGGTGGTCGTACCTGTTAGCCGCCTGCGCTTACCTGCTGATAAAAGAAAAACTTCCGGCACTGATAGCTGTATTCCTGTTCTTCACCCTATTTAATATTGCTGCTCATGCAGGCTGGCTGAAATTTTTATATCCACTCAGGTCAGTAGTCTGGATCATCAGTGACGGTTCCCTGCCGGCTCTTACCATGGCAGGTGTTATCACTTCGGTAATATACAGGAAGTTTACAGATAGGCTTACACAGTATACCCTTACCATGATACTGATTGGCGTTGCCATGCTTGGCTTTGGCTTTGCAATCCGTCCGTTGGATGGTATTTCAAAAATACGCGCTACGCCTGCCTGGACGGCTGTCTGCACCGGTATCAGCATACTTTGTTTTGTGGCATTGATTTACATCGTGGATATAAAAAATAAAAAGGGATGGTACGGCGCCATTCGTCCGGCCGGAACCAGTACCCTTACCTGTTATCTGTTACCTTATATTCATTATGCTATCTTTACAATGGTTGGAATAACCTTACCAATATTTTTACGAACCGGCATCGCAGGTATTTTTAAATCTCTTGCTTATGCAATGCTGATCATTGTGATAACAGGACTGTTGGAAAAAAAGAGGATCAGGTTAACAATTTAGCCGGCGATACCCGGCCACTTAATTCCAAGGCATAACATTTTATATAATTTTAAAAAAAACTTTATGCAAGACCAACCAAAAGATACTAATGAGGACAGTATTAAAGAAGCTCTTAAAAACCTTAATTATCCGGCAGGCGAAGATATTTTAAATCCATCCAGTGATGTTGAAAGAGTAGATATGGATGTGGACAATCTTGCCCGGACAAGTAGTGGTATAAAAACAGGCGCTGCTGCCGATGCACCGGTATCAGATTCAGACCTGGTTGAAAGGCTGGTGTCGCAGGATGATAATGATGAAATCGGCATAGTGCCCGGAACAGAAGCCGATGTAACCAAGGACGACTTGCTTGCGCTGGGCGCCATAGACCGCGATATGGATTTAGGAGAAGATGAAGATCTGAAAACTAAAGGATTTCCATTAGGCTTATCAGGCGACGACCTCGATGTACCCGGAGAGGAACTGGATGACAGCGATGAAAAGATCGGAGAAGAAGATGAAGAAAATAATTATTACAGTTTGGGCGGAGACAATAAAGAGATGCTGGAGGAAGACGCCTCCGGGGCGGAAGCGTAGATCAGGTATGGGGCTTGGGGTATGAGGTATGAGGTATGGGGTAAAACCCTGAAGGGGTAATATGATTATAGAAGTATAAAGCTATTAACGCGAACCCTGAAAGGGTG
>CAXSIE010000209.1:0-2080 GCA_964237295.1 uncultured Flavihumibacter sp.
GTGGTATGTGGTATGTGGTATGTGGTATGTGGTATGTGGTATGTGGTATGTGGTAGGGGAGTATATAGTAAGATATCAATTATAATCAAATATTTCCCGTTAATAATTAACCATTAACCATTAACCATTAACCATTAATCATTAAACTGATTGCTTCCGCTACTCTTTCTCCATCCATAGCAGCGCTGATAATTCCACCGGCATAGCCGGCCCCTTCACTGCAGGGATAAAGATTGCTTATTTGCGGATGTTGTAAGGTTTCGTTGTTACGCGGAATGCGAACGGGTGAAGAAGTTCTTGATTCGGTTGCTACTGCCACAGCCTCATTGGTAAGATAGCCTTTCATCTTCTTACCAAATACTTTAAGGCCCTCCTTCAAACTAGTATAAATAAAACCAGGCAACACCTCTTTCATAGAAGTTGAACAGATGCCCGGAACATACGAACATCCCGGCATATCTGCAGATACCTTGTTATTCACCAGGTCAACCAGTCTCTGTGCAGGAGCAACAAAATTACCACCTCCATGTCGAAAAGCTTTTTGTTCTACTTCCTGTTGAAAGTACATGCCTGACAAAGCGCCGTATTTATTCTGATAGGGAGCAAGGTCATTTGCTTCAACGGATACCACCATGCCACTGTTTGCAAAGGGATTGTTACGTTTAGATGGGCTCCAGCCATTGACTACCAATTCTGAAGCGCTGGTAGCAGCAGGAGCAATAATACCTCCGGGACACATGCAAAAAGAAAAGACCGCATGGCCTGCAACCTGTTGCACAAGACTATAGGAAGCCGGTGGTAAAAACGTTTCACGCTTAAAAGCATGATACTGTATGTTATCAATCAATTGTTGCGGATGTTCCACGCGTACGCCTAATGCAAAAGGCTTTGGTTCTATTAAAATATTTTTATCATGAAGCAGTTGAAATATATCTCTGGCGGAATGGCCGGTGGCAAGTATTATGGCACCTGCTTCAAACAAATTGCCGTCGGAAGTTTTAACAGCCGTTATTCTGTTATACTTTATTATAAAATCTGTTACTTTTTTCTCAAATAAAAATTCGCCCCCGCAGTCAATTATTTTTTTTCGTATAGAAGTAATGATTTGTGGAAGTTTATTGGTTCCAATATGCGGATGGGCTTCATATAAAATGTTTTCTTCTGCACCAAACTGCACAAACAAATTCAAAATGCGGTTAATATCGCCTCTTTTATTACTGCGTGTGTATAATTTACCATCGCTATATGTTCCCGCACCACCTTCACCAAAGCAGTAATTACTATCGGGGTTTATGATACCTTCTCTGTTAAGTATGGCTAAATCTCTTCTTCTTGCTCTAACTTCCTTGCCTCTTTCCAATATTACAGGTTGAATGCCGGCTTCTATTAATTTCAATGATGCAAATAAGCCTGCAGGGCCTGAACCGATTACTAATACTTTTTTAGAAGTACTTTTCACTTTGCTAAAATCTATTGTATGAGGGGTTCGTGCACAAAATGGTTCCTTAATGAAGACAAGCAGGTTGAGCGTGATCCACACCTGTTTACCTCTTGCGTCAATTGATTTTTTTATAATTTGAAAACCGGTGATATCATTAATATCAACTGATAATAAGCCCGCTGCATGCAGCTTTACAGCAAATTCATTGTCAGCTTCGGATGGATATACTTTTACTGAGATAGATTTTTGCATAACACTTATAATATATCAACAGAAAACTGCTTCAGGCTAATAGCAATGTATGTAAAATATTATTTAAAACAGGCACTATATAATAATTGACTTATTATAAGCAATTTTTTATAGCGTTGTTCAGTTTGTTTAAGTATAAGATGCATTTTATCAATTACTACTTACAGCGTAAAATAATTGAAACTTATTCATTATTGTAGAAAATTTATATATCCATCTTGATGTATAAATAACACTGTTGGGTAAGTATAAAAAAGCACTTACTACCTGAAAATAAAAAAAAGTATGATGAAGGATTAAGTATTTTTACTCGATTCAAAAGAAACATTTCTATAATACTCAATCATCCAAAAATACTTATTCACATTAATAGTTATAAAACAGATC
>CAXSIE010000209.1:2090-5266 GCA_964237295.1 uncultured Flavihumibacter sp.
TTTTAATTTATTTAGCTCAACTGCCCGTATTTTATTTATGGTGAGAATTTTTCGTGATGTTGTGGCTAATCGATTGCATTGCAGCGTGTTTATGAAGATCATTTTTTATTAAAAGTTAAAGAGAAAAAAACAAGCAGCGTATAAATACATATACTGTATATATAAGCGAAAAAACAAATGAATAAAAGTTTTTTATTCAACAAAAAATTTTGATATTCGTTCCCCTGCTTAAAAAAAATATAGACTTGTTTATTTACATCCTATGAAATTTTTGGCACAAAAAATATTTCTTAACTCAATAAACAGTTTACAGAATAATGCCTAAAACTTTAGATCAGGTCTGGAGTAATTGCCTTGATATCATTAAAGATATTGTGGAGTGGCAACATTTTAAAACATGGTTTGAACCCATTAAAGCTGTAGCGTTAAAAGACAATGTGTTGGTTATTCAGGTGCCCAGTCAATTCTTTTATGAATACATGGAAGAACATTATGTAAATTTATTGGCAAAGACTTTGCGAAGGGTATTAGGTAAAGATGCACAACTAGAATATCGAATTATGGTAGATAGTGGTAATCATGAAAATAAGCCTTTAACAGTGGATGTTCCTGCCCAGGGATATAAAATATTTTCGAATAACGAAATGGACTTTCCACTGGTCATAAATAACCCGGTTAAAAATCCTTTTGTTATTCCCGGTTTAAAGAAAATGCAGATAGATCCACAGTTGAATCCTATCTATACTTTTGAAACTTTTATTGAAGGTGATTGCAACCGTGTTGCACGAAGAGCGGGCAAAACAGTGGCGGAAAAACCTGGAGCCAATTCTTTTAATCCATTAGTGATATACGGAGGTGTAGGTCTTGGAAAGACACACCTGGCGCAAGCTATAGGTAATGAAGTTAAAAGAGGTCAACCTCAAAGAGTGGTATTGTATGTAAGCTCGGAAAAATTTATTAACCAGTTTGTAGACCATGGCCGCAATAATGCTATCAATGATTTTATTCATTTCTATCAGCTTATAGATGTATTGATACTTGATGATGTGCAGTTTTTTAACCGTGCTGAAAGATCACAGGATGCGTTCTTTGCTATCTTCAATCACTTGCATCAATCGGGTAAGCAACTGGTGCTTACCTCAGACAAACCTCCTAAAGATATGGAGGGTGTACAGGAAAGATTGCTCAGCCGTTTTCGCTGGGGTTTGAGTGCTGATATACAGATACCTGATTATGATACCCGTATAGAGATACTTGAAAGGAAGATGAAAATTGATGGACTGGATATGCCAAGGGAAGTAGTTAAATACCTTGCCTACAATATTAACAGCAATGTGCGTGAATTGGAAGGCGCGTTGATATCGCTTTTGGCACAGTCTTCGCTCAACAGAAGAGAAATAGACCTTGATTTGGCAAAAAAAGTGCTGCGCAATTTTGTTAAGACCTCATCAAAAGAAATAACTATTGATACCATTCAAAAAATGGTATGTGATTATTTCGATGTGTCGTATGATAAGCTCCTTCAAAAAACCCGTAAAAGGGAAATTGTTCAGGCGCGTCAGATCACTATGTTCCTTGCCAAAGCTTTCACAAAAAATTCACTAAAAACAATTGGTGAACATTTCGGTGGCAGAGATCATACTACTGTGATACATTCCTGTCAAACTGTTAAAGATTTAATGGACACCGATAATTTATTTCGGGAGAATGTTTTAGAGCTTCAACAGAAAGTACAATTGGCAGCCATGTAAGTGTTTACCTTTATCACTTAACTGAACCATACTTGTTTAGAGGATGGTTTTTATTTTTAAGTTACAGATTCAACATTTATGTTTCACATAATATAAGTTGTTTAAACTTTCTTCAACTCTTTATTAACTACCGAAATGGCTGACAGATAATATGTTTATGTACATTAGCATAACACTAATAAACACTCATCTTACATTGGCCTTCAAACCATTTTAATTTGAGGAATTGAATTAATTAGCTTCTTTGTATATGCAGACTGAGGTTGAAAATAAATCTGTTCAGATGTTCCCGTCTCTTCTATCTTTCCTTTTTGCATTACCATAATCCGGTCGCTGATATAACGCACTACAGACAGATCATGTGAAATGAAGATAACTGTAAAACCAAATTCCTTTTTCAGGTCATTCAGTAAGTTCAATACCTGCGCCTGTACGCTAACGTCTAATGAAGAAACAGATTCATCACAAATAATAAAAGCCGGATTTAATGCCAATGCTCTTGCTATTACAATACGTTGCCGTTGTCCTCCACTGAATTCGTGTGGATAGCGGTTAAAATGTTCCGGTTTAAGATTTACTTTTTCAAGCAAATCAATTACTCTTTGTTTTCTTGCATGATCAGTTCTTATCAGACCATGTATCCTGATTGGTTCCAATATAGCTTGTCCGATTGTAATCCTTGGGTTAAGGGCTGAATAGGGATCCTGAAAAATAATCTGCATATCCTTACGCATAGTTCGCAGTTTTGCAGCCGGATAACTCATCAGGTCTGCGCCCTTAAAAATTATCTTTCCTCTTGTCGGTTCAATCAATCGCAGCAGTGTTCTTCCCAGGGTTGTTTTTCCGCAGCCTGATTCTCCTACCAATCCTAATGTTTCTCCCTCATAAACGTTAAAGCTTACGCCATCTACCGCCCTGAAAAAGCTTACCGGGGCACCTGCCAGATTTTTTTTGTCAGGGAACCATACCTGCAGATCATCCACTGAAATAAGTACTGATTGTTGCTGTATCGTTTGCGTGTGTTCCGTATGCTGATTGACTTTTGGTAATGGTGTTGAAGTGATGATCTTGCTGCTTTCCGGTTTTTCAATGATCTCACCATTTAAATTGATTTCCATAAAATCACTTACCACCGGCAGTCTTTCTCCTTTGGCATGCAATTGCGGACGACAGGCAAGCAAACTTCGGGTATAAGGATGTTGAGGCGTTTGAAGGATTGTTTTAACCGGGCCCTGTTCAACAATCTTTCCTTTGTACATTACAATTACTTTATCTGCAAGTTCTGCCACTATTCCCAGGTCGTGCGAAATAAAAATAACACCCATGTTGAATTGACGTTGCAGCTCCTTGATAAGCAGGATGATTGTTTTTTGTACCGTTACATCCAGCGCTGTCGTTGGTTCGTCTGCAATTAATAATGAAGGA
>CAXSIE010000209.1:5276-7384 GCA_964237295.1 uncultured Flavihumibacter sp.
TCATTACGCGTTGTTTTTGTCCGCCGCTGAGCTGGTGAGGGTACCGGTTGAAGATAGACGGGGGATCAGGCAGTTGCACTTTTTCAAACAGCTCAATCGTTTTTTGTTTGGCAACAGCTTTGGAAATATGTTGATGCAGCAACATGGTTTCCATAACCTGTTCCCCGCAGGTGAATACCGGATTTAACGATGTCATAGGTTCCTGGAATATCATCGCTATATCATTGCCGCGAATGCGTCTTATCTTATCAGGAGCTATCTGTAACAGATCTAATGATTGCTCGCCATCTTTTGAAAATAATATTTCACCGGTGGTTAAAGTAGAAGGAGGAGCAGGGAGTAATTGTAAAACAGATAACGAGGTTACCGACTTTCCCGAACCGGATTCACCTACAATAGCCACGATCTCATCCCGGTTAACATCGAGTGAAATAGTATGCAATGCTTGAACACTACCTTTCTGCGTATTGAAATTAACGCAAAGGTTTTTTATTTGAAGAAGTGGCAGGGGCATAATGAAATTCAGATAGTGTATAATTAATGTTCCATCCAAGACCATAAATGGATGATGTTTTAACTCAGCAAAACGATTCATCAGAATTTCAGATGCCTTACGGTTAAGCCGTTATTGATAAGCTGTTTTAAAGAGTCAATACCAATTTTGATATGCTTCTCAACAAAATTGCCGGTAATATTTTTATCGCTCTCTTCAGTTTTAACGCCTTCGGGTATCATGGGTGAATCACTTACCAATAGCAGGGCCCCGGTAGGGATCCTGTTATAAAAACCTACTGAAAAGATAGTAGCCGTTTCCATGTCAATGGCATAAGCCCTTATTCGCTGCAGGTAAGCTTTAAACACATCATCATGTTCCCAGATCCTTCTATTGGTGGTATATACCGTTCCCGTCCAGTAATCAACGCCATGATCCCTGATGGTAGTAGAAACGGCTTTTTGTAAAGCAAAGGCCGGTAAAGCGGGTACTTCCGGGGGGAAATAATCATTTGATGTACCTTCTCCCCTGATAGCGGCTATGGGAAGGATAAGATCTCCCAGCTTATTACGTTTCTTCAGCCCACCACATTTACCAAGAAACAATACAGCTTCCGGTTTAATGGCCGTCAGCAGATCCATGACTGTTGCCGCAGTGGGACTACCCATCCCGAAATTTATGATCGATATATCATTGGCCGTGGCACATTGCATGGGCTTGTTGGTACCTACTACTTCCACATTGTTCCATTCTGCAAATAAGGATACATAATTGGAGAAATTAGTAAGCAGTATGTATTTTCCGAAATTACTTAGTTTTTCTCCTGTATATCTTGGCAACCAGTTTTCAACTATTTCTTCTTTCGTCTTCATATTGTAAAATTAATGTTGTCCGCAACGGAATGATGTTGTTCTTAAAGTACCGCGGGTAAATGAGTAATTTTAAATCCTCACTGCTTGCCGTTATTCTGCTAATTTAGCAAATAGTTTCTCAACTTGCCATCATACCCGGTGCCAGGTTACACAGCGTTCCCTTATGATAAAAATAGAATACCCTGAACATGCTTATAAAATCAGGCAGGAAGCTGGTAAAGAGATCATCTTTGATGAATTGCGCAGGTTATGGGTACGCCTTACTCCGGAAGAATGGGTAAGGCAAAATTTTCTGCAGTACCTGGTTCAGGTTAAAAAATATCCATCTTCACTGATTGCTGTTGAAAAGGAACTACAGTTGGGAGAATTAAAAAAGCGGTTTGATATTCTTGTGTATGACCTCAATCATAAGCCCTGGATGATGATTGAATGTAAAGCAATGGAGATACCGCTCGATGAAAAAGTATTGCACCAGGTGCTGCGTTATAATATTTCAGTTCCGGTTCCTTTTCTTATTATTACTAATGGAAAATATATGGCTGGCTTTCACCGTAAGGTGTCAGGATTGGAAATGATCAATGAACTGCCTGAACCGGATTGAGTTGATTTACAGTAATGGTTCGATAGTTTATAAGTTGAATGGTTCGCAAGATGGTATTCCTTAACTTTAAATTTTAAACTTACAATAAATGAAGGCGCTATATGAGAAAACTTACACTATGCCTGGTTACAAATGCCATATT
>CAXSIE010000209.1:7394-8603 GCA_964237295.1 uncultured Flavihumibacter sp.
TACGCACAGGAAACAGTTACCTTTCAAAACAAAGCTAACGAGCAAAAAGTGGATGTTTTGATCGGAGGTAAATTTTTCACCTCTTACACTTACACCAGCAATATTGAAAAGCCGGTTCTGTACCCGCTTCAAACAGCATCGGGTGTATTGGTGACCCGGGGATTTCCTTTAAATCCTCGTCCTAACGAAAGAACCGATCATCCCCATCATATCGGGATGTGGTTTACTTATGGTGATGTAAGCGGACTTGATTTCTGGAATAATTCATACGCTATTCCCGATAGTGTAAAATATAAATACGGCAGCATCAAACACCAGCAGGTTGTTGCAACGCAGGATGGAAAAAATGGCAGATTAGCTGTAACTGCCAACTGGGTGGATATAAAAGGAAAAATATTGCTGAAAGAGGAAACTACATTCATATTTAGTGGTGATGCCACTCACCGGGTCATTAACAGGATAACCACCATCACCGCTCAACAGGAAAAGGTTGGCATGAAAGATAATAAAGAAGGGATCTTGGGAATTCGTGTTACCAGGGAATTGGAAATCCCCGCAGACAAACCCGAAATTTTTACCGATGCACAGGGTATCCCAACCAAGGTAGCTGTATTGAATAACGAAGGTGTTACCGGAAACTTTTTAACCAGCGAAGGAAAAAAAGGAAACGATGCCTGGGGCACCCGTGGAAAGTGGTGTTTAATGTATGGAAAGAAAAGTAACCAGGATGTTTCTATCGCCATCATTGATCATCCGGAAAATCCGGGTTATCCTACATACTGGCATGCACGGGGGTACGGGTTGTTTGCTGCTAACAACTTAGGGCAGGAGGCCTTGAGCGGGGGAAAAGACAAACTTAATTTCTCCTTAGAGCCTGGTAAATCGGCAACCTTTAAGTACAGGATTGTGATCACGAACGGTTCTACGCCTTCGGCTCAGCAACTTGATAAGATGGCTGCGGAGTTTTCGAAGTTGTAGGGCGTTTCGGTTTTTGTTAAACACAGAGTTTAAATAAATAACTTCTAAGGAAAGATCCCTAATTCAGCATAAGACGTTCCTACCTTATTGATCGCGCAAACATAGGCAGCAGTGCGCATATCAGGAATCGTTGGATTGGACTTCCAGATCTCCATAATTTCCCTGGTAGCGGTAATCATGGTTTCTTCAAGCCCGCTTCTGACCAGGTCAACTTCTTCTGCGCCATGCATG
>CAXSIE010000210.1:0-1148 GCA_964237295.1 uncultured Flavihumibacter sp.
AGGTAACGCTTCTGAGATCCTTGCTTTGGATAACATGAATGAACATACAAAAGGAGTGGATAGTACGCATGCATCCAGGGAAGCAGTAAACGCTGCATTGAATGTATGCAAAACAACAGGTGCAGTAGTGTGTGTGTCAGGGGAAAAAGATCTTATCATCCATCATAATAAAATTATATCCTTAAGTAATGGAAGTCCGCTCATGGCAAAGGTTACCGGTTTGGGATGTACAGCAACAGCGTTAATCGGAGCGTTTTGCGCCGTATGTTCCGATTATTTTTTAGCAACTACGGCTGCCATGGCATTAATGGGTGTGGCCGGAGAAATAGCTGCGGAAACAGCAAACGGCCCGGGTACTCTTCAGCTGAATATACTTGACGTACTCTACCGTATTACAGAGCAGGAGCTTCTTGAACGGTTGAAAATGGAAGAGCATGCGGTGCTTTAATTTCAGCCTTTACCTTGTAACCGATCAGCATGCCTGCAAGGGAAAAGACCTGTTTACGGTTGTAGCTTCAGCTATTGAGGGAGGAGTTGATATTGTGCAAATCCGGGAAAAGCAATTAACAGGAAAAGACTTTTTGTATAAAGCACTTAAATTAAAAGAAGTGCTTGATCGTTACGGCGTACCGTTAATCGTGAATGATAACCTGAGTGTAGCCATGCAATGCAAAGCTGCAGGTATTCATGTAGGCAATACAGACATCTCTCCTGCCAGTATAAAAAGCAACTGGCCGGATTGTAAAATATTAGGCTACTCGCTGGAGTTTGAAAATCAGTTACAAAATATGGATACTCATGCTGCTGATCACCTGGCATTGAGTCCTGTATTCGCTACCACTACAAAACAGGACACCGTTACCGTATGGGGACTCGACGGTTTAAAACATATCCGTTCACTTACAGAAAAACCGCTTGTCGCCATTGGCAATATCAATGCTTCAAATGCAGCAGCAGTCATGCGTTCGGGTGCCGATTGCCTTGCAGTGGTGTCTGCAATTTGTTCAGCTGATCATCCTGCGAAAGCAGCAGCAGCTATCAGAAACGAAATAGGATAGAAAATAAAATAAAAATCATTCATCAACAGCCGCTCTTTTTCATTTGAACAAACCAAAACAGATTTAATTTTCCAAATGGAATAAATGAGA
>CAXSIE010000210.1:1158-8513 GCA_964237295.1 uncultured Flavihumibacter sp.
AAACCTCAGGCGCATGAAACACTATAAATATCCTTCGGTGCTAACTATCGCCGGCTCTGATAGTGGCGGTGGAGCCGGTATACAGGCTGACCTGAAAACCTTTGCGGCATTAGGATGCTTTGGCACCACGGCCATTACCGCCATTACCGTACAGAATACATTGGGTGTAACGGGCATCCATAGCATACCGGCTGATATAGTAAGCAGACAGATTATAGCCGTTATGGATGATATTCAGCCGTCGGCTATAAAGATAGGCATGATACACACTGTAGAATTATGCCGCGTTATCAGGGATACGCTGAGGCGTTACCCGCAGATACCCATAGTGCTTGACCCGGTGATGGTGGCTACCAGTGGAGATAAACTTATACTTGATGAAACGGTATCGTTTCTAAAGCAGGAACTTTTCCCGTTAGCTACGATTGTTACCCCTAACCTTGATGAAGCTGGCATACTATGCAATACCAGCATTACTCATCCTGATGATATGATATACGCTGCCAAAGAAATATTACATACCGGATGCCAGTCTGTATTGGTAAAAGGCGGCCACTTAAAATCAAAAGGGATAGTTGATGTATATATGCATAAAAACGGGAAACATATCAACTTTGAATCCAGCTACATAAACACCGGTAACGTCCATGGTACCGGTTGCACCCTCTCGTCGGCAATTGCTGCATACCTGGCATTAGATAATTCGTTAGAAAAGTCAGTAAGGAAGGCAAGGACATACGTCCGTAAAGCAATTAAGTCAGGCAAAAATGTAAAAACAGGACATGGAAACGGGCCGTTGAACCATTTCTTTCATCCGCAAAAGTTATATAAATATGAAATGGAGTGAACAAGCCTGGAAAGAGGTTGAGGGTATTTTTGAAAAGATCATCCAAATGCCCTTCAACAAGGAACTCATGAAAGGAACGCTCGATGTTGAAAAGTTCAGATTTTATATAGGTCAGGATGCCATATACCTGGGAGCGTTTAGCAGAGCCCTGGCGCTGATTGCAGGCCGGACTAACAACAATGCTATTGCTTTACACTTTATCCGGTTTGCGGAAGGTGCAGTTGTGGTGGAGAAAGCATTACATGAGAACTACTTTAGAAAATACGGAATGCCTGCAATGACCAGCGCTTCTCCTTCCTGCCAGCTTTACACACAGTTCTTACTTACAAAAGCGGCGCTTGACCAGGTAGAAGTTGCAATAGCAGCGGTGCTGCCTTGTTTTTGGATCTATAAAAAAGCAGGTGATTATATCTTTACCCACCGGCATAAAGACCATAATCCTTTTATTGACTGGATCAATACCTATAGCGGAGCAGCGTTTTCACAGGTAGTAGAAGAAGCCATTCACATCTGTGATGAAGTTGCAATTACCTGTTCAATCCAGCAACAGCAATCAATGACAGATGCGTTTATAACATCAAGCAGGTTAGACAATGGCCGGTATAATTCCTTATTATTTGCTTTCAGATCAGCGGATCAAACAGCAATGGAAAAGTTAAGCATAAACCCTTTTACATAAAAAAGTGTCATTTTTATATACAGCATTATGAGATTCTGTTTCTTAATCCGGGATACCAACTGCAATCATGATAAGTAAAAACTTGATAAGTGGAGAACGACAGCACGAAATGATGTTTTTCGTAATAATGATGATGATTGAATAAAGGACTTAATCAGAAAAAATGTCCTGAAAACATTAACGGTCATGAATTCAGTATTTTTTATGTGGTTGGGTTATAGGGATGCTATGGCATACTTAATATAATTTCGCCTGCCGGATCTTTATCCCCCTTTAATATCATAAAATAGCGGCCTGTTAACCGTAATTTTATTTCATAATAGGCATTCACTTCTATAGACCCCTTTTCATCTGTTTTGAATGATAGCACAGCTTCAGGATTAACTGCCTTACTCTTTTGGTCTGACAAATAAAGCGAATAACTGGCCGATGCCGTCAGTTTAGACAGCATCAACACCAGTTCATCGATACCTTCCAAAGAGCGGACGGTTGTTCCTCCACCTACGCCGGGAACAGGTGTTGCACCTCCGGGGGTAAGACGGAAATTCTGAGGCATTGCAGGTACATACGCTTCGAGGGCAAGCAGATCGTTTGGTGCGCCAGACCCCGTAATAATTGTCTTTACACCATAGATCAAGGCCTGTGGCGCCTGACCACTCTGAATTTCTTTGATCACGGTGTTGGTTTTTGTATCTATAACGTCTACCCCGTCACCATTCTCGAGTCCTACATAGATCTTACTGCCATCACCTGAAGGCCAGACTCCATGACAGTCGGGGCCTGTAGGAATTGTTGCTACCAACTGGAAGGTATTCCGGTTGTACACCTTTACAGCATTTTCTCCACCAACGGTTACATACGCAAAATCTCCGGCTGCACTTCCGCTGTAACGAGTACCCCCACCCTGGCCGGCAAAGTTCACATGGTTGGTGCCCGCCCCTGTTTCAATAACTTTCATTATTTCGTAAGTCTGTGCATTTACAACACTTACTTTGCCTACATCTTTGTGTGTAAACCATACCTGGGTGCCATCGAAAGTAGCTGCTATGTTCGGAGAAAAGGGACTGATAGTTGGCACACGTTTAATAACCTGGTAGGTTTTAGTATCTATAACATCAAGTTCACTAGAAAAAGAATGATTGACAAATGCCACTTTGCCATCCGGCCTGAAAACTACCATGCTCGGACTTTCAGCTGTTTGTATCCGGGTAATTTCCTGCAGCTTATCTACATCTATCACCGATATATAATTCTCTCCACGAACGGCCAGCCAGAATTGCTTTCCGTCAGGTGTAAAAAAGCCTTCGTGTGGATTACGCCCAACATATACCTTTCCGGTTATCTTGTTTGTAGGCAGGTAAACAAAACTAACCGAGTTGGTTAGCGTAGACACCACACCTAACATATGATTATCAGGTGAGATCCCCAGCCCGTGTACGTTTGCTTCCCTGTCATAAAGTGGGCTGAATATATTTGGCCTGCCATTTCCAAAGCGGATAACTCCCAGCAACTTATCAGTAGAGGGATCAATTACTGATACGGTATTCGAGCTCTGATCAGCTGTATATACCCTATCCTGGCTGGTTATACCTATAGCACTGGTATCTATAAAAGCAGAATTCGTTGACGCTTCTTCTTTACTACAACCAATCGCGATGAAACATGTGATCAAAGAAACAAATAGTAAAATTTTCATGTTAGTTTTATATAGAAGTTCTTCGTTTACCGAGGTTCGATGTCAAATAGGGGTGCAATAATCAAGCCGTATAAATGCATTTAACCGGTCAGAGGCCGTATGTTGTTCGCCTGGGTGCTGCATTTAAAACAAGATGAAAATATTGAGCGGAAATCATTGCGATCCATTCTAAAAAATGTTATTTGATCCTGGAAATCTTTCTGGCTGTAGCTGCTGGCGTTGCCCTAGGTTACTTCATTCTATCAACGGAGACGTTGATCAATCAGCTTTTAAGGATACCATATAGTGTACCGCTGAACAACCAAAGATCCGCCCTTCGGAAGCGGTGGAAGCAGAAATAATATTCGGATAATGAACGGCTGCTATAATTATAAATGATTTTATTGATTAACAACTTTAAGGGAACCGGAACAAACATAGTTAATCGGATAAAACCAGTTTAAAATAGTACATTCGATTTCTCTCTATCAATCTTAAATTTCAAACTTATATGGACAACAACAATACCCAGGATAATGGCAAGTTAAACCGTCGTAAATTTTTAAACGGGATGATACCTGCTGTGGCAGGAGCAGCTGCCATACCTTCCTGGGCCGCAGGTTCGCCGGAAAACAAAAAGAGTGGTGAACCACAGCCGCTCCCTGGAGATGATGGTTTTCCCGGTCTTATCATCAGGGAAAAGAATCCGGTCAATCTTGAATTTCCTTTTCCTACCCTGAAAGATCGGATTATCTCTAACAACCGGTTTTTCATACGCACCCATTTTCCTATACCTAAGATAGATGCTGCAACCTGGCAGATGACCATAGAGGGAGAGGTGCGGACAACAGTAAAAATAGGATATGACGAACTACGCAGGCTACCTTCCAAAACCGTGATGGCCACGATAGAATGTGCAGGTAATGGGCGCGCTTTCCTGGTTCCAAAAGCCAAAGGATTGCTATGGGAACAGGGAGGGGTTGGCACTGCCGAATGGACGGGTGTACCCTTGTCTGTGCTGCTGGACAAAGCCGGCATTAAGGAGGGAACGGTTGAAATTATACTGGAAGGTACAGACCAGGGAGAAATTTCAGAGGAGCCGAAAACACCGGGGATAATTCATTTCTCCCGCAGTTTATCTCTTGCCAAAGCCAGGCAGCCAGAGGTATTAATTGCGTACCAGATGAACGGAAAAGACCTGACCCCGGAGCATGGTTTTCCGGTACGTGCAATCATTCCGGGCTGGTATGGCATGGCATCAATAAAATGGCTTAACCGGATTATTGCCACAGCCACTCCTTTTGAAGGATATTTTCAATCTTTGGAGTATGCTTACTGGAAAAGAAAGAACGGATTACCGACACTGACTGCCGTGACAGCCGTTCAGGTAAAAGCGGAAATAGCCCGGCCGATGTTACATGAAATTGTACCGGCAGGAAAGCCTTATCGGATATACGGTGCAGCCTGGACCGGAGAAACCGAAGTGACACAGGTAGAGATCAGCACAGATGAAGGCGTAAGCTGGCAGAAAGCCAGTCTGCTTGATAAGGCAATCCCTTTTGCATGGCGGATGTGGGAATACAACTGGATGGTATCTAGCCCGCCGGGCAAATACAAGCTAATGGCCAGGGCGACAGACAAGCAGGGAAACACTCAGGCCATGCAACACGATCCTGACCGGAGAACGTATATGGTCAATCTGATTGAATCAATCGAGATAGAGGTTCAATAGTACATGTATTGTACACGCATCTGGAGGGCAAAATTCAAAATAATTAAATGAATTGAGGCATGCATTCCCTTAAAAACGATAGTTAGGAACCATTTGCTATTGGACAAGGCTATGAAGCCCTACATAGATTATTACTGCCATTACCTGAAGGCCAGACTTCATAACAGTCGGGGCTTTTAGGAATTGTTGCTACCAACCGAAAGGTATACCGGTTATACACCTTTACTGCATTTTCCCCACCAACTGTTACATATGCAAAATCTCCGGCTGCATTTCCGATGAAACGAGTACCCACGCCCTGAGCTGTATACAAAAACGTTCGTTTTTGTATACAGCGAATTTACAGAATACATTTTTAAAGTTTGGGCAAAGCAACCTTCGTTTAAGCCATTGGAATTACATACCAATAAGTTCTTAAATTATTTTGTCACTCAATAATAAGGGACCTGGCCTTCAACTACTCATGCAAGCCTGTTAACTGCTCACTCAAAGGGACACTTGTACTATAATGTTGTTACTTTTAAGGCGAATCATGCACTCTGCCGGTTCATATATAAAAATCTCGTCCAAATAGCTTCTTAATTCAGGCATATTATTTTACAGAATGGATAGATCAACATGTATCTAATATTATTCCGGCAGACCAGACTTACATTCGAACAAAAAAGAAATTATATACACTTTTTTTAAGAAAGGGAAAATATCATATTGTATTCAGAGATATGGATTATAGAGTGATCAAAGTCAGGACTATTAATGTTGAATAAATTTAGCAAAACGCCTTTCGATAAAAGTCCTCAGAATAGATAAGATTAATTTAGTTCTCTGAAAACGGTTCAGTATTTTCTAATGGACCAAAGAGGTGAATTGCAAAGAAATCTTCTAACCCTTGATCTAGTTCATCATCAAACATTAATTGCTCAATATTCTTGTCCGTAATGTCTTCGAGGTGTGCTGCAACGTATTTCCAGCCACAATTGCTGAAGATTTCTGATTGGTGAATGTTGTCATCGGTCTTCATTACTTTCATAAACAGTTTAAAATTACCTTCTGTGATAGTAACCTCTTCTTCCCATGACGTTGTCAGTATATATTTCTTCATATAGGTATGTTTCTTGTTCTACCCCTAAAATAGTTAAACGCAAAACTCCTTAATGAGCAAAACAGCTTCTTTGAAAGCAGCTTCATATTTTTCAGGAGAATTATTTTGCAAGTTATTACTCACAATTTTATGCCTATCCACATCCAGTGTATAATCAACTACATTAAATCTATTCAGAACTTCATTCAATTCTTGCTTTCCCCATGAGTCTTCCACCGAACCGTCCTGATGTTGAATTATGCTATGGCAGTATCCGATATGACTATTATAAAATAAATCAGAATATCTATTAACCATGATAGCTGTGGCCGGTACTTTATAAACGTCCTGCAGTGCATCTGCGTAAACAGCACACCAACCAAACGCATATCGAGCCGCCATTGCTGCTGGTAAACAAGGCTTTGATCGAGGTGGTATTATGGCTAAAAAACCTTTATTTTTAGAAATAGCTTCTGTTGCCTTCCTGATGGAGATTTCATCCGGTCTCTTTCTTAGCGGTAATCGGGCCAACTTGCTTTCTTCATAATACCGTGTTAGTACAATGCCGCCATCCGCATAGGCGCGCTTCTCAACAATAGGCTTGATGATATACTCTGAAAATGGATTTATGCTTTTCTTCCCTAGGAAATCAAAAATAAGATCCGAGCCATTTCCAACATATACTCGCAACGGCCTCATAGCTTCTTGTGGGGCATCTTTATATGGTGACCACCAATCAATATTAAGTAACCATCCTGTTATTCTACTTAGGGCCACAGCAAAATCAACCCCGTCAGACTTTTCCCATTCCTGAATAAGTGCATTCGAAAAACCGTCTCTGGAGTTACTAATTTTGGTAAACATATTATACATTAATTTAAATGATATCTAAATACTTTTCTTGATTTACTTATTTAAATTTCTTCGTGACAAAATCAGACTTGTCAAGTTTTTCTTTTAACATCTGCATGTCCTCACTCAACTTAATTGGTAGCACCCTGGCATAATGAAGTGTTTGCTTTATGTGTTTATGCCCCATCATGACTTTCACAGATTCTATTGGAACCCGATTAGATAAAGTTACGGTAGTTCCAAAAGTGTGCCGCGCACTATGACTTGTCAACTGCTTATCGATATCGCAGATGTCAGCTAACTCCTTTAAATAAGAATTATATTTTTGGTTACTTAATACCGGTAGCAATACGTCTTTTGCTACACAAGCGGGATGGCTTTTATATTTATCAAGAATATGAAGGGTGATTGGCAGTAATGGAATCTTCGACGGCTCATCAGTTTTCTGACGGTTCTTTTCTACCCATAGCTGTCCATCGATTCCGATAC
>CAXSIE010000211.1:0-8424 GCA_964237295.1 uncultured Flavihumibacter sp.
TGAATAACACCCTGATTACTAACTACGTTACATGTAGTTATATAGGAGGAAACGCCGGAGATAAAGAAGAGGTTACACAGAGTGATTCCTCTGTGTAACCTCTTCTTTATCTCCGGCGTTTCCTCTGTGGTTATAAAAACCGGCAGTGTCTCACCCGGTTTTCATCGCAACTTTTTCCTATCTCGTCTCATTTATTAAAAAAACACCCACCCGAAGACTAGTTTTACGGCATAATAAAAAATCATGAAAAAATTTTTACTGATTGTAACCGTCGCGTTTTTAGGTCTTGGACTAAAAGCTCAGTTTCCAGGAGGCGGAATGCCGGGCGGTGGACGATCATCAGCACCTTCCATCGGGCACCTTTACGGCAAGATCGTTGATAATAACGGAAAAGCGATCAGCGATGCCTCTGTCATTTTATTGCAAAGCAAGATGGATACTGCTTCAAAAAAAATGAAAGACATCTTATTAAAAGGAACGGCTACAAAAAATAATGGACAGTTCAGCCTGGAAGAACTACCCGTAATGGGCGCATTGAAATTAAAAATTTCCGCTGTAGGCTTCGCTGCATTTGAGCAAACCATATCCTTTATGCCTTCAGCCGCTGCCGGAGCTTCTAAAGGCGCCGCAGCACCAGCCGGACAGATGCCTAACTTTGAAAAGGATCTTGGAAATTTAAAACTTACCTCAGATGCAACCCAGTTACAGGAAGTGACTGTTTCTGCTTCCAAACCCCTGATGAGGCTCGACATTGATAAGAAAGTATTTAATGTAGAAAAAAATATCGTTAGCGCCGGCGGTACAGGTCTGGATGTTATGAGAAATGTTCCTTCAGTTAATGTTGACATTGACGGAAATGTGCTGCTGCGCAATGCCGCGCCGCAATTGTTTGTCGATGGACGGCCCACTACCCTTTCACTAGATCAGATACCCGCCGATGCAATTGAAAGCGTTGAAGTAATAACCAATCCATCCGCCAAATATGATGCTTCCGGCGGCGGTGCCGGCATTTTAAATATTGTTTTGAAAAAGAACCGTAAAACCGGCTACAATGGTAACTTCAGGGCAGGCATAGATAAACGTGGCGCACTTAACGGCGGCGGCGATTTTAATGTACGTCAGGATAAGATAAACATCTCCGCTTCAGTGATGGGAAATCAAAATAAAGGACGGACTACCGGAACAACCGATCGTTTGAACCTGCAGGACGTTCCGCAGACTTCCATCTTTCAAAACAATTACAATAAAACAACCGGTGGCTTCCTTTTTGGCAAACTGGGACTGGATTATTTCATCACCAACAGAACCACCCTTTCATTCTCCGGAATCAAAGTGCATGGAGAATTCAGTCCTAATGAAGTCATTGGGATTACTACGGACAGCCTGTTCAATTCAGGTAAAATTTCTCAGTTCAGTGAACGTACCTCCACAGGAAAGCGTGAATTCAATGGGCAGGGATTGGTATTCGGATTGAAGCACCTCTTTCCCAAAGAAGGGGAAGAATTAACTGCAGACGCAAATTACTTTACAGGAAAAAATGTCAACAACTCTTTATACACCACCAATTATTACCTGGCTAATTCAGGCACTGTAACAGGTAATGAATTACAAAAAGTGCTGGGTGATGGCAACGATAAAAACTTTACGCTGCAAACGGATTATGTAAAGCCATTAAGCATTAAAACCAAGCTGGAAGCAGGCTTACGTGCTGCCATACGCAGCAGGTTGAATAATAACAACAATTATATTTTTGATGAGGTTGCTAATGAATATACACTCATCCCATCTGCAACCAGTAACTATAAAAGTAACGATAACGTATATGCCGCCTATGTAACCGTATCGAGCAGCATAAAGGATTTTGGATACAAACTCGGACTGCGTGCTGAAAGTTCAAATTATACCGGTGAACTCCTTAATACAAAAGAGCAATTCAGCAACAGGTACCCTGTCAGTTTGTTTCCTTCAGTGTTCCTGAGTCAGAAGCTTAACAGCAACCAGGAATTACAATTAAGTGTTACCCGGCGTATCAACAGGCCGAACTTCTTCCAGTTAATTCCTTTTACTGATTACACTGACAAGCTTAATATCACAAAAGGTAATGCCGGACTGGTGCCCGAGTTTACACAATCATTTGAAATGTCGTACCTGAAAACATTCCCTGGTAACAATTCACTTCTCGGATCCTTATATTATAAAAAAACCGATCACCTGATAACACGTTACCTTGATAAGGAAATTGATCCTGTTACAGGAGCAGAGGAACTGATCAATACTTATATCAATGCCAATTCCAGTTATGCTGCCGGTGCTGAGATCACCTCTCAAAACTACCTTACCAAGTGGATGGATATCTCCACCAATATCAATATCTACAATTCAAAAGTTAATACCGATAATGTAAGCGGTGGATCGCAAGCCGCTTTGTGGAGTTGGTTCGGAAAGTTCAACAGTAATTTCAAGCTTCCTGCCAAATTTTTTATACAGTTAACTGCTACTTATCAATCAAAGACCAACCTGCCTGTGAATAATAACAGTGGCAATATGGGCGGTCCGCCCATGATGCAGAGCCAGAGCGCATCGCAAGGTTATATCAAAGCTTTCTGGGGAACTGATATAGCTATTAAGAAAAACTTTCTTAAGAATGATGCTGCTTCCATATCGTTGAGTGTAAGTGATATTTTTAAAACCCGTTACACGAGCCAGTATTCGCAAAGTGAGTATTTTGTACAGAACTATAACAGGCTTCGCGATCCTCAAATGGTAAAGCTGAATCTTAGTTATCGCTTTGGTAAGATTGATGCGCTGCTTTTTAAAAGGAAGGCTAATAGTAATATAAATGCTACGGAAGGAATGCAATAGCTTTTTCAACAACCTGGCAAAGCTCATCTGCTTGGCCGGGTTGTTCAGGTAGTTCAAGCCAATAAGGTTTTAAACCTTAATGGCTTTCCTTAAAAACCACGTAAGGAAAGCATTCCGGAATGTGCGTATCATACAATCCATGTTTACTCATTACCCATGCCGGATGCGGAAATATTTCCTGCCCGGAAGGAGTCATTTTCTGAAAGCGGCCAAAGAAAATCCGCCAGGTATCTCCCTCTTTCGGTGGCAAAGACCTTTCATGAGCCAGCCATTTCAGGCTTTTCCAGGGAATGGCTATTTCAAGTGTCCAGCCTTTATCAACATGCAGCAGGTCATTGATACGGCCATCAACCTGTACAGCAGTTTTAAGTTCGGGCATGTCATAATCAAGAAAAACCCATCTCAAACCCCTGGGATGACGGCCCCACCAGAAAGAACTGCCGCTACGGTCATAGTCGCCTGCAAAGGTCATAGCTTTTTCTTTGTGAACATCAAATTCAGGAACATCAAACCTGCCACCTTTTTTATATGCGTCTTTCCAGATAAAAAATGTTTCATAAACAGTGTTTAAAGCATTTACTTCAAGTTCATAATAACAATCACCTCCATCGATAAAAACTTCGAGGTCGTTTTCAAGAAATATTATAGCATCTCTCTCCGTTTGGGTGGCGCATACAAACGGTTCTTCGGCCCAGAAAGCAATGTATAGATTTTCATCGTTCCATAAAGCCGCTGACCGGGTATTATAAAGGCCGGGTTCGCCGGTAACCATGTCTACAAACCTTGCTGATTTTATTGCGTTTATCCATTGCGGTTTGTTAAGGTCTCCATTGATTTCAATGTTGTCCTGTATTTTGTAACAGGTGTAATGTGCGATGTCTTCTTCTTTACAGCCGTATTCCATTTCGTTTTCTTTTGATAAATGATATGATTATTCAAAAAAAATTAAATAGTGAAAAAGTGCCTACAAAGTTTACAGAACCTTTGAATAACATTATTACAAATTATTTGCAGTGATTGAGGAGTGTGTTTCCAGTAGATTTACTGTGCCTGCAGGCTGTTTTTCCGGAAGAATACAAATGAATGTTGCCCCTTCATTCTCTTTGCCTTCCGCATATATCACTCCATGATGGTTTGATGCAATTTTTTTGCAAAGTGCCAGTCCGATGCCGGAGCCGGAATAGTTAAGCCGGCTGTTCAGCCTTTGAAAAATAACGAAAATTTTTTCCGCATATTTGGGATCAAAGCCAATTCCATTATCCTGAAAACTCATCTTATGATAGATAAGCTTAGGGTTAAAATTAAAGCGCTCGATTTCTTCTTTTTCAGCAGCATTTACCATGATGTTTATTTCAGGAAATCTTTCTTGTACGGAAAACTTAAGCGCATTATTTATGAGGTTGTAAAAAAGCTGGTTCATCTGCAAAGGAATGCATTCAATTGAAGGAAGCTCCGAACAGGTTATTACAGCATTTTTTTCTTTAATGATAAGTTCAAAATCAATCAGCACATTTTGCAGTGTCTGATTCAGGTCTGTTTTAATAAATGCCTGGGTATCTTTTGTAAGGTGAGACATATTCAGCAGGTCTCCTATCAATGTACTCATACGATCCGCTGACTGAATAACTTTTCCCAGGTAAACTTTCGCAAAAGATGCAGAAGATTCATTGAAGCGTTCGTCTATAAGACTGGCATAGGTTTTAATTTTTCGAAGAGGTTCCTGTAAATCATGACTTGCTACATAAGCGAATTGTTCCAGCTCACCGTTTGTTGATTGAAGTAACTCTACTTTTTCCTGTAACTCCTGCTGATAATTTTTTAACTCCGTTATATCGTGAAAACTAGCGGTGAATCCATCATTAAGTTTTGCCAGAACAACTTTATACCATTGCCGTATATTATTGCGCTGGGTAGATGTTTCAAACTCATCTTTTTTACCGGTTTCCAGTAGGTGGATATACCTTTTCATCATACCGCTTTTAATAGCAGTGGGCGAAACACTTAATAATGATTGTCCTATTAAAGAAGAAGCCTTTATTCCTAACTGCTTTTCTGCCGCTTCATTTGCAAAAATCACTTTAAAATCTGTTATTTCATTTTTATTACGGATAGCCTGGTAAGTAATAATTCCGTTTTGAGAAGTATTCAGAATAGATTCAAGGAATAGTTCTACGCCCTCACGTTTTTTAATTTCAAAGAAATTGGAGATGGCGGTTCCAACAATCAGCAAGGATGATATAGCAATGAACAGGCCCATCAACACATTCGTTTTAGCAGATGAATATTCATATTTATCCTGCCTTTCCTTCAGTAATTTTAATTCTACGTCAATGCCGGTATCAATCAAACGCTGGGTAACCACTATATTTTTGAAATGATTATTCTGTTCCTGGAGCGGAATAGAATCGGTAATATTATTTTTGAGCATCCATTCTAAATGTTCGTTATAAACCTTGCTTAATGCATCCACCCGTTTTTGTTGTGGTTTGTTATCAGCCACAAGTTTTCTGATACTTTTGATATTGGAGGGTATGCTGTCTATATCTGAACGGTACAATTCCATCAGGGCATTTTTGTGATTTTTACCCAGTTCAGAAGGCATCATCTGGGCGCTTTTAATTTCACCGGAAAGTTTTTCAAATAATGCTATTACTTCACGGGTATGGTTCACCTGTTCAACATATTGTTTGGCATGATTGATACTGCTGAGGTACAGAAAAATCGCTATTATAAAAACGAGGAAAGCAAATAAGAAAATATAATAGCTTTTTTTATTCATGGTATAGATTTATTGTTTTCATTATTAAATGTAACAACTATTTCCAGTTATCACAAATCGGCTGATGCTTTCATTTGTCAGTTGTCACCTTCAGCGTTTGTCAACATATAATGGCCCTTGTTGAAGTGTTATTATCACACAGAAGGTAGAGATTCCTCTGCAGGAACATGTGTACTTTGAGGAGCCGGCAAATGATAGCTGAGAACCTTCTTCATTCATTCAGCAAAA
The DNA here is from genome assembly GCA_964237295.1 of uncultured Flavihumibacter sp. GTDB lineage: Bacteria > Bacteroidota > Bacteroidia > Chitinophagales > Chitinophagaceae > JADCRZ01. Next base: position 5,870 of record CAXSIE010000211.1, read on the forward strand.
AATAAACTATCCTGCAGGCATTTCCTTTTGAGCTGTAATTATTACCTGCAGCTATCGTAACATCCAACCGGTGTTTGCCTGACGAAAGATCATCACCCAACATCAGGTACCATGGTAAATGCAGCGAACTGCTCCATTGGGTAAACAGGTCAATTGATTTTACCGGCTTGTCATCTATACTATAATTAATGATCCCTGCATCTGGGCCGGAGACTATGGCTATTCCTATTGCGTTACCTTTAAAAGGCAACGAAAAAGAAGCGCCTGACTGTTCGGCAACCAGCATAGGCACTTTTACAAAGCCGGGCCGGGTGCCGGTTTTATCCTTGGGCTGCCAGGAACTGTCAATACTGAAATTATCTTTTTTTATGGCGGCTTTTATATCGAGGTAAATTCCTTTTCCGTAATTGGCTTTTTCTGTAGCAGGTGGTAATGAGTAGGATACCGGCTTTTCAGCTTTTTTATCAACAAATGCCGTTCTTAGCAATTGCCTGATGGTTTGAAAATAAATTTCCTGTCCGAAAGGTGAAGGATGAAGGTCTTTAAAATCATACTGCCAGGTAAATTCGCCGGCATTAATGCGTTTGTAGACTTCACCGGCAAGGTCAATAAAAGACAATTGATAGAATGATGACAGCGTTGCGTGCAGGTTTACTTCCGCCGGAATAGTGCCCAATGAATAATCCTTTAATTTATCTTCGTCGGCAAACGCCATCATAATGATATTAGTATAAGGGTTTTGCAGGTATGCATGCCTTATGATACCTTCCAATGCACGGCGTTGTGTTATAGCCGGCGTGCTGTTTGCATGATCGTTAACGGCAGATTCAATAAATAACAAATCGATCCTTCCTTTGCTTAACACATCTTTTTCTAAACGGAAAGCATGTGGCAGGCTTCCCAGGGAGGGTATGCCTGCGGCAATAAATGTAAATTTTGTATCCGGAAACATTTCCTGCAGGTAATTACTAACTTTATTTCTCCAGCCGTTATTAAAGGTTATAGAGCCGCCAAGAAAAGCGACTGTTGCTTTCTTTTCTGATTGAATACGGTACAATGTATTATTCAGGGAGCCATTTCTATAAATAAACAGATCGCTTTTTAATGGATATATTACAGGAAAGGCACTTGAATAAATAAAAGATGCGATAGACGCCGGGTTTTCTACTGTTACCTGATGGCCTTTTTCTTCCTGTAACCCTCGTGTCATCGGGTAAAGGGTTACCGGGCCACCAAATTTTATATAGTTCGCAGCGATCACCATGCTGTTATCTTCCATTGGAACCAAGGCATCATGAAGTCCGAAACTACAATACAACGGCACTTTAAAGGATGCTAGTCCTTCAAGATTGTCTTTGGGATTATCTGTATAATTCAAGACCTGTTCCTCGCTTAAGCCATATGTTTCCAGCAATTGTTTCCATTGCAAGGGATCGCCGGAACCTTTGCTTTTTCCACCCGGCCAGCTTTTGATATCGGCTACCGGATTCTCAGAATAGATGCAGCTCACTTTACCTGGATTACGCTTTGCCCATGCGAACTGGCACAGGCTGCCCCTTACTGCTCCTTCCAGTGCAGGTTTGGGAAAGAATTGTTTTTCATGAACGAGGTATTCGTAAAGCTTATCCCAAAGTTGCATTAATGCAGGCTGTCCGTATAAATCCTTGTAATTTATAAATGCCAGGTGAAAACCGCGGCTTACAAGTATGCTGTCGATTTGCATATGAAATTCCGGTGCGTTTGATCGCCATATCCAGGGATTGCCGGGTAATGGTGTTTGAGGTTGAACGATGTAAGCCGGTGTACTGTCTATCAGGAAATTGATTTTTTGGAAACCGTGCCAGTAGGTGTTTGAATCGCTCACCTGCGCTTGTGAAGCTGTAATCAAGCAGGTGAAGATTGCTGTTATGATAGACTTCATTTCTAAAATTAGCATTTAGTTATATTCATATTATCAAGCATCATTGCTTATACGCCCTAATCGCCTGCTGGTTGATACCAAACAGCAACTCATTGTTGATGGAAAGAACGCTCCTGACATCGCCTGTTAAACGGAAACCCGATTGATGCTGGTTGATATATGTAAAACCTCCTTTACCATCGCCCTTTAATAGCGTTCCATAATTGGCATCGTATTTTCCAAAGCGAAGCCTGGCATGATTGATATTGCCACATAAGAGGAGGTCTTCATTTCCGTCTTTATCGTAATCCAAAGCTGTTATTGTATACACGGGAGAAAATTGTGCCTGCACCGGTAACGGCTTTTCATGGAACTTGCCATCCCGGCCGGTTTCAAAATAAGCAGTGCCCAGGTAGTTGGCCTGCAAATGCCCAACGGACTGTAGTTCCTGTTCCGTAAAAATATCTTTTATGGTTGCGTCTGCATAGCTTTTATAATCTGGAAAACGGGTCCGCATGATACTCATCTGATCCAGTAGTTCATCCCTTGTTATATAAGGATAGCTGCTATCTTTTAAGTCTAAACAAAGTATGGGATCCATTGAAACATTTTTATCAAAGTCCTTATAATAAAGTTCAGCAGGCTTTTTATAACT
>CAXSIE010000212.1:0-458 GCA_964237295.1 uncultured Flavihumibacter sp.
ACCTTTAATCTCTCCTGCACCATGCATGAAAAGAATTACCGGGTATTTTTTAGTGGTATCTGCTGCATTGTAACCGTTTGGAAATCTCAAACGGAAAGCCATGCCATTCCAGTAGTAAGCTTTGAACTTATTGGTGTTCCAGGTGATCCTGTTAGTAGTTTTTACCCATTTAGCCATTGTATTTGCCGGGGGTATAACGGGTGGCTTGGCGGAATTGTAATTAACGATCGTGTCGTTAGGATTAAAAATGTTTGGTTGCGCAAAAGCGCCTGCAGTTGCAAACAAAAAAATCAGGGTTAAAAAAGATACAATTGTTTTCATAGAATGTGATTGGGAAAGAGGCATTGACGGTTGAGGGTTTTTTAAAGAATTATTTTTCATAATACTCTAGGGTATAACCAACCTGGATGCCAATAATATAACTAATTGATAGTCAAATCAATAATAACATTTTAAGA
>CAXSIE010000212.1:468-8416 GCA_964237295.1 uncultured Flavihumibacter sp.
TTTTCCTGTTTCTGGAAAGTTTTCTAAAATATGATAAGCTGCTTTGAGTGAGCAGCATCGTCAACCCAATGAAATGTACTGGTAGTGAGTCGTTCGGACAGGTTTTACAAGTTTACCTGCTACTTTCCTGATTTTTTTTGATAAAGCAGTAACGAATTGCGTGCAGAAGTTTTAATATCACGGCTTGCAGCCATTTTCTTTAAACCCGGATCAGCATTAACAGGATTCCTGTTTTTATACCCTGCTGTGTTGTTAAGTTCGAGCTTTACAGATTGGTCTGTTACTTCTATCATAACAGATCCTTCATCCCAGCCAAAACTGCTTTTCCACGATGATATGGAATAACTGGCATTGGTTTTACCTAAAAAATTGAAGAGGTTGCCTGTGGTGCTTCTTAGATATTTATTATTGTAAAATTTACTCATAGACCGGTAATTATTCTGATCACTGCCAAGCTGTATTGCATTAACACCGGGAAGGGTATATATCTCATTACCCGAAATAACAATGTCTTTTATAGTCATGCCAAGGTTATCATCTTCCAGGTCAATGGCAAGTTCTCCATTTCCTGCTTTGATCTTATTGTTAGTAACATCTATCCCTACTGCGTTATGCAGGAATATGGATGCGCGGGTTGCATCAGCGATGGTATTGTTATGTATGGTTACCTGGCCTGTATTATCGTCGAGGTAGATGCCGGGCATGCCATGGTCGCCAGTAACCGTATACATATCATGGTTACCATGTCCGTTCATAACAATATTATCGGTTACTAATCTTTTATTTGTCAGACCGTATTCACCGTTAGTATATATGCCACCGGCATCGGCATGGATAAAGCCGTATCCGCTAACAAAGTTGTATTGGATCAGCGCGTTGGCTCCGCTCCACCTGATGCCACAGTAACCTACATTGGTAACGGAGTTATATTTTATAACGGTACTGTCGCCCAACAAACCGGATTTATTATAAACCTCCACCATAATGCCATCGGCCTGCTGGTTATTGGGCAGTATCATGCCCTTCACCAATCCGCATGAATCAATATTATTATTCAGAATGGAAATATGTGTGGAATACCTTGCAACAACAGCGGTATTGCCGATCCTGTTGAAGATGCAATTACTAATGGTAACACTTGAATCCACGTCCAGGCTAATTGCATCCACCCCGATGTCTTCAAACTCACAGTCATCAATATTGTATTTTACCGGCATTCTTCCTGCGATTCCCATGGAATCCATCCCTGTTAATTTTATTCCTATGAATGAGATGTGATTCCTGAAATTAACATTATAAAAATTATCAATGGTAGCGGCCTGAACCTGCAGCGAAGCAGGATTTGTTGTTGAATACATGCTGAGCAGGTGCGCAGCAGGATTATAATACCATTCATTTTGTGCGTCAAGGGTAGCAAGGTGTTTTTGTATGAAGAATTTATGCCCTTCTCCTTCTATACTTTTCGGGTTAAAGGGCGAATAATAAGTGATGGTATTATTATGATGTTTTGCAATGAGGTCTCTATCCAGGTTGTATTCATTAATCCGGATGACGGCTTCCGCGCCGGTCCAGTTTTGTAATGTTTCAGCTGTTGCCGCTGAGGTGATTGTTCCAAGGTCACCGTTTAATTTTGTGTAGTTGTCTATGTTGAAGTAAGCGCCGGCATTAGGTGTGCGGCCTGCAGGAACAGTGCGTCCTTTTACAATAACAAGGTCCAGGTTCTTGCCGCTATTGCAGGGAGCCTGCCAGATATGGCTTCCGGAAGTGGTTTCTTTCCAGGACGTTAGGGAAGTGAGTCCGGAAATCACCGGCCTGGCGCCGGTGCCGTATGCAGCAATGGTTATTCCTGAATTTGGTGTAACTGTTATACTTCCATACCAGTTACTGCCTCTGGCAAAGAAGAGTGTATCACCCTGGTCGGCTTTTTCCAGTGTGTTGTTAACCTTTGACCATGTTGCCCATGGAGCAGTTGCTGTTCCGGCATTATTATCACTGCCGTTATAGCTTGAGAAGTAATAATTTTTGGCCTGGGTTGTTAGGGAAAGAAACAGGAATATGATGAATAGTTTGTGCATTCTCATTAAGGTAATTGCAGGCAAACTTACAATCATCCTTCCAATTGCCGGATCCATTATTTATCAGTCTTTAGGACTGTTTATAAAAAACTTACAAGTTAGCTACTCGCTTTTTAAACTATCAACCGGATTTCGTAAAGCAGCTTTTATCGATTTATATCCTACGGTTAGCCAGGCTATTGCCAGGGAAGATAATATAGCGGTGATAAATATAACAGGACTGATGCTGATCTTAAAAACAAAATTCTGTAACCAGCTATTCATTATAAAATAAGCGATGGGAGCTGCCACTAAAAATCCTATGATAACAAGTACAATAAATTCTTTTGAAAACAGGTATATGATGCTTTGAACAGAAGCGCCCAATAATTTACGGATACCGATCTCTTTGGTTTTTTGTAACGACATAAAGGAAACAAGTCCATATAAACCAAGGCAGGAAATAAAAATGGCAATGCCTGCAAAGATCTTGTACAACAGGGAGAGTTGCGCTTCCTGTTTATAAAAATCGGCCATATCTTTATCCACGTAAGAACTGGTGTAGGCATAATCAGGAAAGTATTCATTCCATGCGGACTCTACTGCAGCCTGCGTTTCAGCAATACGTGAAGATGCGATTTTAACTCCGGTTACGCTATACCGTTCCCTGCGTTCAAAGATCATCAGCGGTTTGATATCTTCCCTGAGTGAATTGTTATTGAAATCTTTTACCACCCCAGCAATTTTTTTCCACGCGTTCCTGCCTGATCGTATTTCTTTTCCAATGATATCCTGAGGGTTAGACACCCCTAATTTCCTTACCAGTGTTTCATTGATGATGAGTTCTCTGGCGGTATCACTTTTTGCGTATACTTTTCCCGCTACCAGATGTAAGCCGTATGTTTTGATAAAATCTTCGTCTGCCGCTTTCCTGAAGATGTCGAATTTTTCATCCGGCTTGTGATCGAATGCAAAATTTCCACTCCAGTTATTATCAGATGACGGCACATCTGAACTGAAACTAACCGACTGCACGCCTGGGATCTGCAGTAATTTTTGTTTGAATGCATCCTGCTTCACATATACAACGCTGTCTGTATTCGCTTTCATGATGAACAACGCATCTTTGTTGAAGCCCAGGTCTGCAGTCCTGATATAATTCATCTGGCTGATGGCTACAATGGTTCCTATTATGAGTGTTTGTGAAATGGCAAACTGCGTTATTACCAATCCTCTTCTTATGGAGATGCCGCCGATAGTTGCCGATGTTATCTTATTTTTTAAGGCCAGGGCGGGTTTAAATCCTGATAATATTAAAGCCGGGTATAGCCCCGCAAAAAGCGTTACCAACAGCAACAGGAACAATAACAGGAAAAGGGTGTTTGATGTTAATAATTTTAATGGTTGCTGTATGGAGTCTATGTGTTTGATATAAGGAAGGGACAATAAGGCAATAACGGTTGCTAATACAATAGCTATAACTACAATCAGCGCTGTTTCTCCCATTACCTGTAAGAATAGCTGGTATCGGTTGCTGCCCAGTACTTTTCTTATACCCACTTCCTTTGACCTTCCCACTGCCTGTGCGGTAGAGAGATTGATAAAATTGATACAGGCCATTATAATGATGAATACGCCTATGAGGGAAAGCGTCCATAAAGTCGCTTTGCCGGTTGTATGATCACCGAAGCTTCCGAAGCGGGAATCAAAGTGAATTTCATGTAAAGGTTGTAAATAATGGGTTCTTTTGCTCACCCTGTCCTGTGTATATTGTAGCTTGCTGAACAGCGCGAGCTGATTGTTGATTTTACCTGCAGAAACGTTTGGCGGCAGCAGCATAAATAACTGGAAGTTGCGGGTGGTATTGCCCCAGTCTGCAGTGTATCCGTAGGTTTTTGCATTTGCCCTGACGGTTTCAAAAGAGGTAATGATACCCAGCGGAAAATCGGTATTTGCCGGAACATCCTGTATGATGCCTTCTACTTTTACAGTAGCCGCATTATCTAAAATCAGGAACCTTCCCATGGCAAGCTTCCAGTCGCCAAAATATTTTTCCGCCAGATTTTGTGTAAGCACCGTTGCATTAGGTTGACCCATCACAGCAGGTGTGCCTGCAAGCCAGTTGTAATGAAACACCTCAAAGAATTGAGGGTCCGAAAAAAAGAAACCTGTTTCTTCAATAAACTTTTTAGGTGTGGATGTTTTGGTGGCAGCGTTTTCAACTACGGTAACCTGACTGCCATTGCTGGCAAACAGGGCGCCTGTTGTAAAACCGGGAAATGTAGCCCTTAAGGCGTTAAGGGCGGGGAAGGGAATACCTGCAGTGTAATCAATGCCATCCGGATATTTATCTTTTGCTACTACACGATAGATACTTTTGTAATTGGCTTGAAAACTGTCGTAGCTTAATTCATACCGTACCACTGTAAACAGCAGCAAACATGCTGCGATACCTATAGTTAATCCGGAGATATTTATTGCCGCATAAGCTTTATGTTTCACAATTTTTCTAAAGGCTATCTTAAAATAGTTTTTAAACATGGTGTTTTTTTAAGTGATATGTTTGTTATACTATGTCCATCGATTGTGAGTGTTTCAAATCAATGGCTATGCCAGGACTGCAATCCTTACCTGATAAGGATTTACAAAAGCGTGCAGGTTAAATGTGTTCGTTTACGTACACCTGTTGTACGATTTTATTCGTAAATGGGGATTTATTTATTTTAAATGAGCGGCTGTTATGTAATCCGAAGCCCCGGTTGCATGTTCCTGCTTTCATTCACTTCTTAAACTCTTAACAGGATTCGCCAGCGCGGCTTTAACAGCCTGCGTGCTTACCGTGATAACAGCAATAAGGGCAATAAGAAAACCAGCCCCTGCAAACATCCACCAGCTAAGGTTTATACGGTAGGCAAATGTTTGCAGCCATTTATTCGTAGACCACCATGCAAGAGGCATGGCAATAGTGATAGCAATGAATACCAGCAGGATAAAATCTTTGCTTAATAACGCACTCAGATTGGCGATACCAGCACCCAGTACTTTTCGTATCCCGATTTCTTTGGTACGCTGGCCGGCCAGGAATGCTGTTAACGCAAACAGTCCCATTGCGGCAATCAGTACTGCAATCACAGCAAAGAAAGTAATGATTTTTTCGAGCCGCTGATAAGTGATAAACAATTGCTGAAAATTATCATCAATAAAAGAATAACTGATAGGAAAATCAGGTTCCACCTTTTTCCAGGATTGTGTAATTGCCGCGACGGAACTTTGCAGGTGCGGACTGTTTAACTTAACAAGAATTCCACCACCTGACTGATACACACAAGCCTTATTGCCAATGGTGTAAACCATTGGCTGTACCGGAGTTTCAAAGCCATGTACGTTAAAATCCTTAACCACACCGGCTATCTGAACAGGCACCGTATCGCAATGATCAAAAGTAATTATTTTACCAACAGGGTCACTCAGGTTCAATTTTTTAGCTGCCGTTTCGTTGATAATGGCCGTGCGCGTATGCTGATCGGCATAGCTGTCGTTGAAAAGCCTTCCCTGCACCAATGAAACCTGTATCGTTCTAAAATAATCCGTACTTACTTTTACGGAGCCCATCCTGTACACGTCACCGTTATACTTGAATTTCCATGTAGAAGTATCTGCCCTGTTATCTCCCGGCACAAGTGTTGTTTTGGAAACGTATTTAACACCCGGTACGGAAAGAAGCAGGTTTCTTGTTGCTTCAAAATCCTGCTCCCTTGTTTTCTGCAGTGTCTGCAACCGCATAACCTGCTCACCTGAAAAACCCCTGTCTTTCTGTTGCATATAACTCATCTGCGTTTTTATTACAATAGTGCCAATAATAAAAAAAGCTGAAAAAACAAACTGTAATACAATCAGGCTGTTGCGTAACAACAACCCTCTCTTTCCTCTTGAATAATCTCCTTTCAACACTTTGGCAGCATTGAAATGAGATAGAAATAAAGAAGGATAAAGGCCGGATAATAATACCACCAACACAAGGCATGTTACTACCTGTATAATAACAGAGATAGTTTGATCTCCGCTGAAGCCTATATTAAGATTGAAGGATTTGTTCAGGTATGGCAACGCCAGCATTACAATAAAACAGGAAACACATAAACTGATGATGCACTGCAATGTTATTTCGCTCATAAACTGAAGTATCAACTGCTTACGGCCTGATCCCAACACTTTCCGCACACCTACCTCTTTTGCACGGCTGATAGATTGCGCTACCGAAAGGTTACTGAAGTTTATGGCGCCAGCCAGTAACAATAAAATGGCAAGTACAAGCAGCACTGAAACAGTAGTAAAGTTGCTGCTGCCATGTTTTGAAAAGTTGTGAATGTTCTGCACTTTGTCAATAAACAAAGCGGTTTGATAAGTGCCTTTTTTATAAGATTCAAACGACTGGTTATTTTTCTTCAGCCGTTCGTTGTAATAAATGCTGTTGATAGCATCTTCCAACTGTTCATCGGTAACGGGTTGAATTGTTTTGATATAAGTTTCAAATGAATGATTTTCCCACCAATTATTCGATTTCTCATAAACATCGCGTGCTATGAATTGCACATCAAGATGCGAAGGTAAATTTGGTTTTTTAAAAACGCCCGTTACCAATCCGTCAACAGCGTTGTACAACTTTATTTTTTTGCCGACAGGATTGTCATTTCCAAACAATTTATGGCTTACTTCTTCTTCCAGGATGATAGCATCAGGTGCATCCAATGCTGTAGCAGCATTTCCTTTTGTTAAGTGATACGGAAATACTTTCAGAAAAGAAGAATCGGAGGTTACCATCCCTTTTTGATATATTTTTTTATCACCGGCGCTCAGCAGCACTTCATAGTCACCGGCCGATTGAATGCGTGTAGCAGCTTCGGCGTTGGGATAGTGCTGCTTTAATAATGATCCAAGCGGAGCAGGCGTTCTTTCCATGATCTCACTGTTTTCCATCAGCGATACTTTAGATACGCGTTCTAAAGAAGCGTCCCACTTATCATAACTTAATTCATAATTAAGGTATAACAGGATGATTATAAAGCTTGCCAGTCCTGTTGCCAGTCCCAGGATATTAATGGCGCTGTACACTTTGCTGCGCGAGATATTGCGCCAGGCAATTTTTAAATAGTTTTTAATCATAGTTACCGGTATAAAATTCTAAATTAAAAGATATTTTATGCAAGAATGAGCCCCGGTAGCATGGTACCAACTAAGTGCCACAGTTATATCATATTGATAACCAATTTTTTTATCAGAAGTTGATACTTTGTATAGTCCGGTTATGATACAGCAGTTGTGCGGCTATGACTTGTCATCAGTCCGCTGAACAGTACAAGAACCGGTGACTTATAAAATTTAAACCGCTGATCTGTTAAATGAGAAATCCCGTAGGAATTAATGGCAATCCGGTAAGTGCAATACCACTGGCGTCAAGTATGGCATTACGTATGGCAGGTGCAATTCCTATTATCGCAGCTTCTCCTGCGCCGGCGGAAGGAAGGTCTTTACGATCCAGTAACACGATTTCAATTTTCGGGATATCCTTAAAACGCGGAACATGATAAGTAGAAAGGCTTGCATTGAGTATTTTTCCCGCTGCGAAATCTATTTCTTCAAACATTGCACCACCCAAACCCTGAACGATAGAACCCATTACCTGGTTTTCGAGGTGCCATGGATTTACAATGGCGCCGCATTCAAAGGCCTGTACCACCCGTAATACTTTTACAGACTTATCACTGTTCACCTGTACTTCAGCACAGGTAGCCACATAGCCGCCTTTTTCAAAACCACAGGCGATACCATATCCATTTCCCTTGTTTTTTTTATTTGCATTCCAGCCAAAGGTGTGGGCTGCAGCCTGCAATACG
>CAXSIE010000213.1:0-5538 GCA_964237295.1 uncultured Flavihumibacter sp.
ATGCCATATGCAGGATCCAGGAACTGGCACCATTACCCAGCTTGCTTTCTCCCATTCCATAAAAGAAGAATTGAAGGAACCAGGTGGTACCGGCCAGGGCCGAAAAAATATAATTCGACAGTAGCGGCGTTTTTTTATTGGTATAATCGCCAAAAGTTTTATTCTGGGCGTTTAAGATCATGCACCATATAAAATTTGTGGTGACCCCGCCCCAGTGTATGATGATATAGGTAACGTTATTCTGAAATAAAAACTCGCCCTTGCCGGGATTCACCGCCTGCCAGATATTGTTGGCTTCAATGGCCATATCCTTACCGGCATCCAAACCAAATGCAAAGCATGCGCTCAGTACACCGGAAATGATGGAAACGAACAATCCCAATCCAATTCTGTAATCTTTATTTTCCGAGATACGGTTACTCCGTATCAGGTCTTTTTCTTTCATAGTACCTGCCTTACCGCAGATAATGATTCCTATGATGCATACCAGGATGCCAGCCAGTACCATCTGGCCCCAATGGTTGCTGATCAGGTCTGTAAAAGTATCCTTTCCCGCTTTCGGGTTGAAATCATAATATATAGAAGGAATAAGCGCGCCGAAAACCGAACAGAGGCCAAGTATGATGGAGCTGCCTAACGCTACTCCCAGGTATCTTACACCGAGGCCATACGTTAAGCCGCCGATACCCCAAAGCAGTCCAAAAACATAAGTAATGAGCAGCACATGAGTGCTGGTGTGTTTTATGATCTCGCTGAAATGAGGAATGGTAAGATAAGCAGCCAGGGGAGGAACGATAAGCCATGAAAAAATGCCTCCTACGATCCAGTAACTTTCCCATGCCCAGCCCTTTACTTTTTTATATGGAATATAAAAACTTCCCGAAGCAAAACCCCCGATAAAATGGAAAATAACTCCTAAAACTGCTTGCATGCGTTATGATGATTTTCTTTTGGCTGACAACCGGATTTAAAAGTATATTATTATGTGGTTTGAGCTGTCATGTACTGTCATGCTGAAAGCGGTTAGTCAATTGTCTGGATGAAGGGGTTCGCCCATTGAATAAATGAACGGATTTTTGTTAAGCAATTTCTTTGTTGCCGTATTTAAAATCCGGTAAATCATTTCATCTCATCCAGATACTCCTTTAATCAAACGAATTCAAATTTCAACAACAGCCGATTGCAAAACTCTCTGGCAAAGAGACCTTAATATTTAAACGCTTTTCCACCCGCCATAATTTCCTGCGTTTTTTCATCGAAAGTAACTTTCTGTCCGGTTTGTACGGCGGCATTTGCCATGCTGGTAGCGATGGCATGACTGTATCCGGCTTCAACAGGCGCATTGGGTTGCTTGCGGCTGCGAACACAATCCATCCAGTTACGCATGTGTGCGGAAGTTAGCGCATCACCGCCGGTGTTGGCTGATGTAACCACTTTTGGTCCGTTGTTTTCCAAACTTATTTCCGGAAGCAGGAAAGGCTGCATTTTCATAGCATCAGCGGGTCCCTTCTTTAATCCGCCTTTCGGAGAAACCTTATTGGTGTCGAGGTTCAACTCACCCCCGTTTGAGTAATATAATTCTTTCGGGTCATCATCGCCGTTGTGCATACGGGAAGCAAACGTAACCTGAAAACCTTTGGTAAAATCATCCATCGGACCGTAATCAAAAACAGCCGTGATGGTATCCCAATTTCTTCTTCCATCTTTCCACATATATATACCGCCGTTGGCAACACAACTGCGTGGATGTTTCAATCCGGAAAACCAATGCACGGTATCTATCTGGTGCGACATCCACTGGCCCGACAATCCCGATGAATAAGGCCAGAACAAGCGAAATTCCAGGTATTTGCGTGGATCGAATTTATCGGCGGGGCGATTTTGGAGAAAACGTTTCCAATCGGTATCTTCTTCTTTTAACAACGGCACTACATCGGGACGGCGCCAGCGGCCCGGCTGGTTTACATTCCAGGTAAGCTCCACCATTGTTATATCTCCGAACTTGCCGCTTTTAATGAATTCTTCCGCAGCATGGTAGTTGGAGCCACTTCTTCTCTGTGAACCTATCTGTAAAATTTTGTCAGAAGCCTTTACCGCTTTCAGTGCATCCCGGTTATCTTCCATCGTTTCCGCAAAAGGCTTTTCACAGTACACATCGCAGCTGGCTTTTACCGCTTCAATAGCACAGCGTGCATGGGCAAAGTCCGGTGTGCTGATGATAACGGCGTCCACTTCCTTGGAACTGTACAACGCATCATTATTTGCAAAAGGCTTTATATCATGACCAAACTTCTGTGCTAAAAAGGCTGATCCGTCTTCCCTTCTTTTTTTCCACAGGTCAGAGACTGCCACCATATCAAAATTCAGCTCTTTATAGTGATTCATAAAACTCGGCAGCAAGGAACTGCGAAAACGATCGGAATAGCCAACCACTCCTACCCTTACACGATCATTGGCTCCAATGATGTTAGCATAGCTCTTAGCGCTGAAACCCATTGCACCTATATATATTCCGGCTCCTGCCTTAGCAGAATCTTTTAGAAAAGTACGACGTGATTTTGACATGGTAATATGTGTTTATGGTGAAATATTAACCGTACTAAAATACAGCATTATGTATTATAGCTGAAATTTTAGTTGGCCTGGATCATTCGCTGCAAAAGCATAAAGTATTTTTTGAGCCACGAAGACGCAAAGGCACGAAGGAACACAAAGGCTTTTTGTTCTGTTTCTAAAATATTCTTTGTGACCCTTCGTGCCTTTGTGGCTTCGTGGCTCAAAAAAACTTAGTGACTACATTATTAAGAGAGTTGCTTCAATAGCGTATCCTTGATATATTTACTGCTTTTGGTAATGCTTTCAATAGGATCTATATCAAAATTTTCCTGTTCCATATAGAAACGCTTCATACCGGAAAGCTTTGCATGGGCAAAGATCTTTTTGAAATCAATACTGCCGTTACCGATTTCAGTATTCCGGTTTGTTTTTAATTTATCCATATCTTTTACATGCCACATTTCAAAACGGCCAGGGTATTTTTTGAACATTTCAACCGGATCCTGTCCGCCTCTCACTGCCCAGTAAAGGTCCAGCTCCATGTGCAATAATTTGGGATCGGTTTCTTTTAACAGCACATCATAACCGGAAATGCCGCCATTTAGGGGATCGAACTCCGTATTATGGTTGTGGTAACCGAGCTTGATGCCAGCCTTCTTACAAATTTCGCCGGCTGCGTTAAAACGTTCTGCCACCTTTTTATAATCATCCGTTGTTTTAACATTGGCGTGACTGAAACTGGAAACAGTCATGTACTCCTGTCCTACTCCTTTGGCTTTATCAATCTGCATTTTTACATCATCGTCCGGGCCGTTGTTAAGCAGGAATTTATCTACGGTATAATGGCCACTAAAAGAGGTAAGGTGATTTTTAACCAACAATGCCTTAAAAGCGTTGGGTTCCAACCCGAAGAACTGGCCACCATATGTTTCTACATCGCTATATCCGGCTGCAGCTATTTTTGCCAGGAAACCATCCACATCCTTACCTATAATTTCGCGGATGCTGTATAATTGAATGCCGATCTTCATATTTTTTGCGAACAGGGAAGACGGCTTAATTGCCAACCCGGCAAACATTAGTCCGGATTGCTGAATGAAAGATTTTCTGGTGATCATTTTTTATTGTTTTTGGTTAATTTTTTAGTTGTTAACGGCAGGCTTATATCATGTGTTTACAAGGTAGCTTTGTCTTGTCGTGTAAGGTTGACAGTTTCAGTAACCCCGAAGTGGTGATTATGATTATAGCAATAAAAAGATGTTCGAACAGAACCCTGAAGGGGTGACATAGAAGGTCTTAACTGATAAAATAATGTCACCCCTTCGGGGTTTGCGTTTGTGTTCATCATATGCTATAATCATAACACCCCTTCGGGGTTTTATCTTACATTGCACTTCCTCATGCCCCATACCCCATACCTCACGCCTAGCCCTGCAATGCGTGATCCGCATGAATATCCTGTCCGGCCCATATCTTTTTTGCGCTCCAGTCAGTAGCGGGGCCGCTCCAGAATTCATCTTCAGGTGGTAATCCTAATGGCAGAAAACCTGTGGATGCCAGGTACAAACTACCGGTAGAAATATAATCTTCACCCAGTGAAAGCTGATGCCCTGCAAGTCCGATCTGAAGCCAGCCATTGCTATCGAAGTTGCCGGGTGATTCAAATATCTTTTTCATTACTGCGGTGAGGGCACATCGCGTTTGCATAGGCGTTACTCCTGCCGGAAGGCTTTTCATGAGAGCGATGTGAGCTAAGGCCTGAAACGCCCCGGTTCTATAACATATGGATCTGCCGATTACCGGATAAGTTCCATCCGCTGCAATTAAACGCTCCTGTATAAACGCGTAACGTTGCGCTCTTTTTAGCGTCAGGTCATAAGCCTCTTTTTTTACTATTCCTTTTGACTGCATCACCTGCATCGCCTGTAGCATCATGGGATGTATTACGAAACTGTTATAATAATCCCAGTGAAAAGTGTCGCCGTCGCCATACATACCATCGCCTTTATACCATTCATTATGTTTTCTGGTGGCGTAATCGAGCCTTACAATATCATATTGCTCATCAAAGTAAAGGAACATCGTTTCTACCATTGCCATAAACAACAGCCAGTTGTTATAACCGGGTGGCACGCCTCTTGAAAGACGTAACGCATTCAGAAGGTGTTGTTTGGTACCAGGAGGCAGCTTACCATAAACCTGTTTGGGCGCCCGTATCAATCCGTGGGCAAGAAAGGCAGCATCTACCAGTGATTGGGAAGGGGTGATGCTCGGCTTCCCAAAATTCATATAATCTTTTGAGGATGGGTTAACAGCGTTTTCAATACAGGTAATGGTAAGATCGATGTATGTTTTTCTTAGCTTTCCTTCAGGTGTTTCGTCTGCACCTAACTCAAGCCAGGGTGCTATTCCGGCAAGCAGCCGGCCAAAAGCTTCCAGGTGGGTAAATTTGCTGCGGTCATCTTTTTTGCCGGGCTGCGCTTCAACCGGCATATTTTGTTTAAGCGTTTGTTTGCTTAAATTTTGCAACAATGGATCGGCAATGCGGGTAAGGGTTTTGATCCAATATTCTCGGTCGCTCACCAGGGCTTCAGGAGCTTTCTTATAATTTTTTGTTGGTGCATTTACTTCCAGTCCCCGCATTGGAGCGGCCAAAGCAATCGTTGAAATATTCTGAACAAAATTTCTTCTTTTCATTTTTCAAATGGTTAACGACCGGTTCGGATCATGCATCGCTGTTAATAATTCAAAAATAACCTTTTCAGTAGTTAATAGTACAGCAGGAATAAAATTTAACCCCAGGAGAGATACCGGTTAGCTTCACTATTTTCTATCCAAATAGTGCTTACATGAAAAAAAAATGCGAAACTTGCCATCTGTCTTAAATCTTTATAATAATGCATGTCCATACTCAAACAATTTGAACTGCACGGAAAAACAGCCCTGGTAACGGGTTGCAAAAGAGGCATTGGCAAAGCCATG
>CAXSIE010000213.1:5548-6486 GCA_964237295.1 uncultured Flavihumibacter sp.
GCGGCGGGACGGTCTTGGGGGTGGGCGTCCCGCCGACGCTCGACCACCGCGCCTCGTCCTGGAGGCTGGGATCGGCCCTGCACGAGCCCGGTACAGGCGGTGTCCTGGCATTGGCCGAGGCCGGCGCAGCTATCATAGGTGTATCTGCTTCTTTGGAAACGGAAGGAAGTAAGGTGGAACAGGAAGTAAATGCCCTCGGACGTTCTTTTTACGGATATAAGGCGGACTTTGCAAACCGCAACGAAGTATATGCTTTCATTGAAAAAGTTAAAAGCGAACATGCAGTAATAGACATCCTTATTTGCAATGCGGGCACCATTATGCGCAAACCGGCTGCCGAACATCCGGATGAATACTGGGATACAGTCATGGAAGTTAACCTCAATGCACCTTTCATCCTTGCACGTGAATTTGGTAAAGAGATGCTGGCACGTGAAAAGGGTAAAGTTATATTTACCGCATCACTGCTTACGTTCCAGGGTGGAATCAATGTTCCGGGGTATGCAGCCAGCAAGGGTGCCATCGGCCGTTTAACCATGGCTCTTTCCAATGAATGGGCTGCAAAAGGTGTTAATGTAAATGCCATCGCACCGGGGTATATAGCCACTGATAACACGGAAGCGCTGCGCGAAGATCCGGAACGCAGCAAGAGCATTTTAAGCCGTATCCCCGCAGGAAGATGGGGTACCGCCGAAGACATGATGGGCGCTACCCTCTTTCTTGCATCTGCCGCATCTGATTATGTAAATGGTATAGTGCTTACAGTAGATGGCGGATGGATGGGCAGGTGAATGGTAACTGTTAATAATTAATTGTTAATGATTAACGGATAATTGCTGAGTGATAAGTGGTAAACGCTATACTCACATAATGCAGATTTAATAAGATCACTAATTGAATTATTAGCAACTAACCGTTAATAATTAATCATTTTATAA
>CAXSIE010000213.1:6496-8416 GCA_964237295.1 uncultured Flavihumibacter sp.
CATTAATAAGATGCGGCAATTATACGCGCTCGGACCTAACGAAGTAAAATTTTTCAGCACTGAACAATTACGTGAAAATTTTCTATTGGAAGACCTCTTTAATGAGGATGCTGTAAATTTTACCTATACCCATTACGACCGTATGATGATTGGTGGCGCAAAACCAACAGTGAACATGCTAACGCTGGAAACATATCCGGAACTACGTTCAGCATTTTTTCTTGAAAGAAGAGAGATGGGCATCATCAATGTAGGTGGAGAAGGAACTGTTGAAGCAGACGGCACTTCATATACCGTGTCAAAAATGGATTGCCTCTATGTAGGTAAAGGCGCCAGGCGGGTGAGTTTCAGCAGTAGCAATCCTAACGATCCTGCAATGTATTATCTGTTGTCAAGTCCTGCTCATAAAGATCTTCCGGCCCGGTTGATGAAAAAAGAAGAAGCGGCCCCTGTTGAACTGGGCGCTCTTGCAACTGCCAATCAACGTACCATTTATAAATACATTCACCAGCAGGGTATCGAAAGCTGCCAGCTTGTTATGGGATTGACCGTATTAAAAGAAGGCTCCGTCTGGAACACCATGCCTTCGCATACCCATGACCGCAGAATGGAAGCTTATTTTTATTTTGATGTGCCGGAAGACCAGCGGGTGCTTCACCTGATGGGCCAGCCACAACAAACCAGGCACCTGTTTATTGCCAATCACCAGGCTATCGCTTCTCCTCCGTGGAGCATCCATTCGGGCGTTGGCACCAGCAATTATGCTTTTATCTGGGGTATGGCGGGTGAGAACAAAGATTACAGTGATATGGATCCTGTGAGTGCAGCAGAACTGAGATGAGTTGTAAGCCCTTCAGCTTATAATAAATAATGTCTACAACTTCGGATTGAGTGCATAATCATGCCATAGCTCATCAAGAGATTTGTTAGTCAGTTGCTTCCATATCTCCGGTGTGTACGTTTTGTTGCGCATGCTTGCATCCAATTCGTTGACAATACTCGGACGCACATTATTTTCCAGCCATGCAAGAAAGCGTGCCGCTATCCGGTAACTTTTGGTATAAGTATGCGAAGTATCGTATTTAGGCATTGCCCATTTTCCTGCTTCGTTGTTTACCCCGAATTTATAACGCACGTAATCCGCAATTCCTTCTGTAAGCCAACCCGGACCTGCACCACGCGGGTAATTCTGCACCACATGCATTACTTCATGGGTAACCACATCAATATCTTCCGGGTGATCATGCAACCATTTAGGACTGTATCGCGCCACACCCCTGCCCGTTGCCGCTACTCCCTTGTATTCCGGATCAATAATAAAAGTCACCTTATTAAGTGTTGCCGGATTGAACCGCGCAGCTTCTTTCGGATATACATTAAAGAAAGCCTCTACCATCTTATTTTTTGTGACCTCCGAAAATGCCGAGTCCTTATTTATGAAAACCAATGTATAGGCACCCCTTGTAATAGAATCGGTTGAAATAAAGGCAACCGGAGCCGCTGTACTTGTAACCTGATCCTGAGCAACAGCACTCAAAGAAAAAATTGCAGCCAGCGTTAAAAAAAAAGAACGGTTTGATTTTATCATATTTAATCTTTGTTTGCAGAAATAATTTAGTTTGGTTACCGCATTATTCAACATACTTCATAACTTATACCTCACTTCGAATACGAAAACGGGAACGCATCATCCGTTGTTCCCCTGGTTTTGGAAGGCGTTGCTTTCATATCAAACAACAATTGCCCCCCTTTAATAATGTCTTCATGAGCAATCCAGTTCTTCAGATAATTTTTACCGTTAATTCGGAGTGTTTGTACATAAAGATTGCTGTCGCTGTTAGCCGGTGCTTCAATAACAAGTTGTTTGCCATTTTCAAATGTCAGCGTCGTTTTTTTAAAATAAGGAGTTCCAAACACATA
>CAXSIE010000214.1:0-8397 GCA_964237295.1 uncultured Flavihumibacter sp.
CCTTACTCCTGTTCCTACTACTACGAATTTGGCAACGCCTTTTTTATATAAGATTACCTGTTTGTTTCTTGCACCGGGGATAATTGCCTGTGAAGGAATAAGCAACGCCTTGTCATCTTTTCCAAAATCCATATTAACTTTTGCAAATGAACCGGGAACAAGTTGGGCATCTTTACTATTTACAGCAGCTCTTATCCGCAGGCTTCTGTTATTTTCAGCGATAGCGGCCTCAGTAGCTATTACTGAGGCTGTATATTTTTTATTGTTTCCTTCAGTTGTAAAGGTCACCGGCTGGCCAACGGAAATATTGCTTGTATATTTTTCCGGGATCGTAAATTCAAGTTTTAATTTGTCTACCTGCTGAATGGTGGCAATTACAGTCTGGGGTGTTACATAAGCGCCCATGCTGATGCTTCTTAATCCGAGCCGGCCATTAAACGGGGCATGAATTTCAGTTTTCTGAATAGCTGTTTGTATAACATCCATATCTGCCTTTAAATTATTCACATCCAATCCACTCAGGTCGTATTCCTGTTGGCTGATACCGCTTATTTTTAAAAGTTCCCCCTGTCGCTGTAATGTTTTTTGAGAGATGGATGATTGAACCTGCAGTTTTTTTAACTGTGCCTGAAGGTCGCCGTCAAACAGCTTTACCAGCAGTGTGCCTTTTGATACGTTGCTGCCTTCCTTTACATTCAATAACACCACTCTTCCGGAAACCTCAGGATGTAACTCGGTAGATTCAAAGGGCATAAGATTACCGGGTATTTCAATGGAATTACTTACCGTACTTATTTTTACAATGTAACCTTCGGAGGTTATAGGCATGTTCCTGGGTGATGCGGTAGCAGGTGCATTGGCTTTGGAAGTATCTTTTTTAGAGCTGCATGCTGTAAATATTAACAGTGTTGACAGGAAGATCGCTATTGCATTTTTCATATTATAGTAGGTCCTGTTTAATGGTAGCTGAATTAAATTTAAAATTACTCTATTATCAAATGTAAACCGCTGAAGTTATCGCTATCAGCTATCAGAGACCAGCACCTGATAAGCTTTCCTCCGATAGCAAAGCTTCAATTTATGATTGATATGATATTACATAAATAATTATGCTATCACTTTAAGCTGGGATTTGATAAGCAGGGCTTTTCTTATCAAATCCCTGGTATGATCGCCTATCAAAGTTACATGCCCCATTTTTCTACCCGGCCTGGTTTGCTTTTTACCATACAAATGCACATATATATCCTTCATTGCCAGCGTCTCCGGCAATCCCTGGTAATGCACATCACCATCATAATCGTTCTCACCGATAAGGTTTACCAGTGCCGAATGCTTGATTATAGCGGTATTGCCTAAAGGATAGCCCAGTAATATCCGCCATAACATATCATACTGGGAACAAAAGTTAGCTTCAATGGTATGATGCCCGCTGTTATGCACACGCGGAGCGGTTTCATTAACATACACCACTTGGTTGGTATCAACAAGCAATTCAACCGCAAACAGGCCAGGCGACTTCAGCGCTTTGGCTACTTTTAAAGCGATTGCTTCTATGCGCCATAAAGTGTTTTGGGGAACATCGGCCGGGCAAACCTGGTAATCCAACAGGTTCAGTTTTGGATTGAACACCATTTCCACCGGGGGGTAAAATGCCGTTTGTCCGTTATCGCTGATAGCTATTATTACAGAAATTTCTTTTTGAACGGACAGGAACTTTTCTATAATTCCCGGGGCGTCGAAACCTAATTTCAGGTCATCAACAGTTTTCAGTACCATCACACCCCGGCCGTCATACCCTCCTTCCGCTAATTTATTAATAGCAGGCAGCAATGCGGATTTCTGTTCCAGCTCTTTCCTGTTTTGAACAACCAGGTATTCAGCAGTGGGAATATCATGCTGTTTATAAAACTCCTTCTGATAAATCTTATTTTTTATAAGGCGAAGGGTTGATGGTTTCGGGTAAACCCTTACTCCTTCAGCCTCCAGTTTTTCCAACGCCTCCACGTTTACTGATTCTATTTCTATGGTTACGGCATTTAATCCCTTCCCGAAATTATATACATCGTCATAATTACGGATGTCTCCCTGAACAAAGTAGTGGCATAAATGTGCGGCAGGGCATTGCGGATCATTTTCCATTATATAAGTTTCTACCGGATAATTTGCTGCCTGCTGTAATAACATTCTTCCCAGCTGTCCCCCTCCCAGAATGCCCGTTTTTTGCATAAATATTAAATTGCGCTGTGAAGATAAGATAGTTTAAAGAGTAAGGTTTAAGTTGGTTAAAACTTTCAAACAATTGTAAATTTTAACCCCGCCTTTTAAACTAACTCTTACCTTTGCCCGCTATTATCCCGTAAGCCATATGGTTATGATAAAACGTTTTGGTTTTCTTTCGGTGGTTCTTTTTTTCTGCACAAAGGTTGCCGCTCAAACTGCTGCGGCTTCGTACACATTCATTGATTATCAGAAATCTATTCCCAAGATCACTGACCTGCTTCAGCGGAAGCAGGATACGTTAATGAAACAATTCAAGAGTAAAGGATTGGAATGGCCTGCAAAATACATCTACATACGTTCTTTCAAATACGACAGCCAGTTGGAAGTGTGGGTAAAGAATGAACGCAACGAGCCCTACAAGCTATTCAAGACCTATAAAATATGTGCCCTCGCCGGAACATTAGGCCCAAAACGTATGGAAGGTGATTACCAGGTTCCTGAAGGCTTTTATCATATCAATGAATTTAATCCGAATAGTTTGTACCACCTTTCACTGGGATTGAACTATCCTAATATGTCTGACAGGATGCTAAGTGATTCCACACAGCCGGGAGGTGATATTTATATTCACGGAAGCTGTGTTACCACCGGATGCATCCCCATCACCAATCAGCAGATCGAGGAGCTGTACATACTGGCAGCTTATGCAAAAAATCAGGGCCAGGATTTTATTCCCGTGCATATTTTCCCCATCGACTTTAAAAACAGTAAAAGTGAAGCGTACCTTAAAAAATATTTAGAAACTTTTTCAGAGTATACCCCTTTCGAATCTAAAATGAAAAATGCGTACTACTATTTTGAAAAATACAAGCAGCTGCCTACCATACTTATAAATGAAAAAGGAGAATATTTAATTGATGACGAAGCCTTGCCCAAACCAAAGGTTGAAGTTGTTAAGAAAGTTTATGTTAAAAAGAAAAGGGAATATGCCGACTTTGATGAAAAAGACATTCCTTCTGTTGTAAACACTTTGCCCGTTTATCCGGGTGGTAATGAAGCGTTCCAGGCACTGCTAAAGAAGATGGATAAGGACCTGGCTATTTATCTTACAAAAGAAGTGAAAACGGTGTATGTACAGCTTGAATTTATTGTTGATAAAGATGGTAAAGTGATTAATCCTAAAATCTTACGTGGTGGTAATGATGAAGTCAACGATCACATCCTTGATATATTTGAATCCATGCCCGCATGGACACCTGCAATAAGGCAGGAAAAGAATGTTCCTATCAAATTAAAGCAGACGGTTATTATTGATGCCAATAAATAGTTACATCGCTTACTTTTGTTCCTTTAATATCCCTCATATGATTAACAGAAAAGTTTTTACCCTTGACGAATTCACGATCCAGCAAATGAGGGATTTCCCGGGTGCTACCGGCCAGTTAAGTGGATTGTTAAGGGATATCGGTCTTGCGGCAAAACGGGTAAATGTGGAGGTGAATAAAGCGGGGCTGGTTGATATTTTAGGAGAGATCGGGCGGGAAAATGTTCAGGGTGAAACCGTTCAGAAACTGGATGAATTTGCAAACAATCAGTTTATTGGCGTACTGCATCATGGCATTCATTGTTCAGGCGTTGGTAGTGAAGAGAATGATGACATTGTTGTTTTTGACGATGAGTTAAGTAACAGAAGTAAGTATGTATTGCTGATGGATCCATTGGATGGCATTGGTAATATTGACGTTAATGTTTCTATCGGAACCATATTCAGTGTTTACAAAAGGGTGTCGGAGCTGGAAAAACCCTGCACCCTGGCAGACTTTCTACAGCAAGGCAACAAGCAGGTTGCGGCCGGCTATATTATTTACGGCTCCAGTACCATGATGGTATATGCTACAAGGTTGGGCGTAAATGGTTTTACCCTTGATCCTTCAGTAGGGGAATTTTGTTTAAGTCACCCCAACATACAAACACCGCCCGCAGGAAGAATTTATTCCGTGAACCATGGTAACTTCTGGCAGTATGAAGAAAGAGTAAGATCTTATATTCATGCCTGTCAGCGGAAAAACAAGACCAACGGCGGGCCGTATACACAAAGATATATTGGCAGCATGGTGTCGGATGTTCACCGCAACCTTATAAAAGGCGGTATTTTTATGTACCCGGGAACAATAGATAAGCCCGCCGGCAAACTGCGTTTATTGTATGAATGTAACCCGCTTGCTTTTATGATCGAGAAATCAGGTGGTAAAGCCACCAATGGTATTAACAGGATACTTGACGTACAGCCGGAGGCGCTCCATCAGCGTTCTCCCTTATTTATCGGAAGCAGGGATATGATGGCCGAGCTGGAAGCGCATATTAGCGGTGAGGTTAGCGCTTCCTGAAAAGTATAGGCCACGAAGACACGAAGGAGCACAAAGAAATTTGAACCACGGATGCAGTCATGGCACGGAGAGACACAGCGACTAAATACAGAAGCCTTTTAAAATGGCACTGTGTCTCACCCTGTCTCCTTGCCGTGGTTCAAATTTCTTTGTGCTCCTTTGTGCCTTCGTGGCTTAGCGGCCTCAACCCTTGACGTAGCAAAAAACCTAATTATTTATTTAGCATTTCCTTGCATCTCCTGGTACAAAAATTGAAAATGAGAAAGTTATAGATTCTTAATTATGACTTCAACATTTTCATTCCGGTTAATTATTACTGCTTGTTTAATTTCAATTACTACCTTAATAAGCTGGACTTCTAAACAACCTTTTCACAATAAATCATTCCCACAGAATGTTGCACAGTCAGGCATTGAAAACGATATTCTTTTTTATGTTAATGATTACCGCAACGGGAAAGGCTTACCTGCGTTGGAAATGAATGCGGATATAAGTTCACAGGCAGAAAAACACAGTGCTGATATGGCTACCAACAAAACCGGTTTTGGCCATGATGGTTTTGAGGACCGCGTAAAATATATTGCTAAAAAAATAGGTAACATTCATTCGTCTGCAGAAAATGTTGCTTATGGAAACTTGTCACCCAAAGAAGTGGTAGACATCTGGCTCAGGAGCCCGGGACACCGTAAAAATATCGAAGGCAACTATACATTAACAGGCATCGGAATAGCAACAGGCAAGGATAATGTTATCTTCTTCACACAGATATTTACCAGTAAGTAAGTGCTCAATTTATGCGGAGAACGGGTAGCTGAGGATGGCAGCTTTTTGCTATCTTGCATTTCATGAATACTATTATTTCAGTTAAGGACTTGGTTAAAAAGTATGGGGAGTTTGAAGCAGTAAAAGGCATTAGCTTTGATGTGTATGAAGGTGAGATATTCGGGTTGCTCGGACCCAACGGCGCAGGTAAATCCACCACTTTAGAGATCATTGAAACGCTTCGCGATAAAACAAGTGGCGTGGTTACGGTAAACGGGTTCGACCTGAATGAATCGCCCGATAAAATTAAAAAGATAATTGGTGTTCAGTTACAGGCATCAGGTTACTATCCCGGCTTAAAACTGACTGAACTCATAGCATTATTTGCAGGTTTATATAACCAGGATGTAAACCCTATGGAATTACTTTCGCTGGTGAACCTTCAGGATAAAGCAAAAGCAAAGTATAAAGAATTAAGCGGTGGGCAGAAACAGCGCTTCTCCATAGCAACAACGCTCATCAACAAGCCATTGCTTATCTTTCTTGATGAACCTACAACGGGCCTTGATCCTCAGGCACGCAGAAACCTCTGGGACCTGATAATTGATATACGGTCTAAAGGAACAACAGTAATCATTACTACACATTATATGGATGAAGCTGAAGTGCTTTGCGATAGGGTTGCTATTATTGATTCGGGAAAAATTGTTGCTATCGATTCTCCGCATAACCTGATTGATAACCTTGTGGCTACCGGTTTTGAACGCAAGAAAGAAGTAAAACAGGCAAACCTTGAAGATGTCTTTATTCACTTAACGGGTAAGGAATTCAGGGAAGGATAACTATAATAAACAAACGAATACATTATGGACAACGATTACTCATTGCGTTATCCCATTGGCCAGGTAGATGACCAGTCTTACGGAAGTGTAGATAGTTATTCTGAAAAAGTAAAGGAAAGTCTTGTTCGTGATGTAAAATTTTTACCGGCGCTAATGGAGCATGCGGTTGAAAATCTTGATGCCGAACAGCTTCATACCCCTTACCGTCCTGAAGGGTGGACCATTCACCAGGTTGTGCATCATGTGGCGGATAGCCATATGAATGCCTATATCCGGATCAAGCTTGGATTAACTGAAATCAATCCGGTTATAAAACCTTACGACGAAGCGGCATGGGCTGTGCTTAGTGATACAAAAAATCTTCCTGTTAATGTTTCACTTACTTTGTTACACGCGCTTCATTCCAGATGGGTAGCAATTCTGGAAAACATCACGGAAGAACAATGGGAAAACACCGTTTTCCATCCAGGGCAATTACGAACGCTGAGCTTATGGCAATTGCTTAAAAGCTATGCCTGGCATGGCAGGCATCATGTGGCTCATATCACTTCACTGCGTGAAAGAAAAGGCTGGTAAATCAGCGATTCATTTATCTACCCGAAACTTTTATAAATATGAGTAACCTAAGCTGGAAGATACTATCGTCGGAGTACATCAATAAGCATATATATTTTACGGCAAGAAGAGACCGGTGCCTGCGTAATGACGGCGTGATCGTTGATCCGTATTTTGTGGTGGAACTTCCTGCTGCTGCAACAGCTTTCGCATTAACCAAAGAAAACAAAGTAGTGTTGGTGAGGCAGTACCGCCATCCTGTTGGTGAGGTTTCTTTAGAAACGCCGGGTGGTTTTGTGGATGAAGGTGAAGCATTTGAGGTTGCTATGAAAAGGGAATTAATGGAAGAAACCGGATATCGGTTCGAGCAGGTGAAATACCTGGGTAAATTTGCTGCAAACCCGGGTATATTGAACAATTATACTGAAATGTTTTTTGCAACGGGCGGAGAAAAAATTGCCGAACAGCAGCTTGATAAAAATGAAGAGATAGAGATTGTGGAGCTTTCGATTGAGGAATTAATGGAACAGGTAATGGCACAAAAGATCATACAGGCGGTGCATGTTAATTGTATTTTCTTCGCTTTGATGAAGATGGGGAAGCTTAAGTTTTTATAGATTGTTTATATCCACTTCACCCACCACGAACACGCTACCGCAAACCAGTATCACATCTTCCTTATCAGCATGAGACATTGCGGCTTTTAACGCCGTATTTACATCAGGGTAATGGTTACCGTTAAGTTGTAAAGACCTTCCTTTTTCCGCTAAATCTTCTTCCGGCAACGCCCTTGGAATAGCGGACCTTGTAAAATAATACGTAGCTGTTGGCGGTAAATAAGTTAATATTTTGTCTACTTCTTTATCCTTAACCATACCAATTACAATCCGGAGATGATGATAGGTGGTTACTTCCAGTTGGCCGGCAATTGCCTTAATGCCATCTTCATTATGTGCTACGTCAAGAATAACTGTTGGATGTTGATGGACGGTGTCCCACCTGCCATGAAGACCTGTTAGCTTTTTAACCTTTTGCAAAGCGTGGTGAACATGTTCCCCTGTAATATTCCATCCCTGGTGCTGCAATATTTTTATGGCTTCCAACACGGTTACCAGATTTTTTGTTTGATAAATTCCCGGAAGATCGAGCTGGTAAAATGTTTTTTCATCGGTATGAAAGATTGCTACTCCGGCTATCAGCATATTGTGTGCAAATTGCCATTCAGCAACAAATCTTTTTTCGCTTGCAAAAACAAGCGGCGCATTTTCCTGTAATGCTTTTTCGAGCCCGCATAAACTAGCAAGTGTGCCGCTTATTCTTGCATCCTGCGTTTTATAATTCACACCAAAGAGTGCACCTTTTGCCAGCGAGCCGCTATAATTTCCTGAATAATAATTTTTTAAAAATCTCCTGTGCTGATATGCATTAAAACCTGCCTGTTCAATCATTGCATCTGTATAGCCTAAGCCAATATCATCATGGGAACGCGTATAAGTAATCCAGGAAGTGCCATAAGGTTTTTGCCATAGCTCATACTGTGCCTGCAACATTATTCTTGTATCGGCTGTTGCCAGCATGTCCCATTGCAAAGCCATTTGTGTGGCGTTATAAGCAAAGTCACATTCTTT
>CAXSIE010000215.1:0-5272 GCA_964237295.1 uncultured Flavihumibacter sp.
TGATTTTAATCTTCCCATGAATGACAGCAATGAGATTACTGATGATAACCGCATGAAAGCTGCTATCCCTACCATAAAAAAAATATTGGGGGATGGCGGTAGCGTTATCCTGATGTCTCACCTCGGCAGACCCAAGGGTGGACCGGATGATAAATTTTCGCTCCGTCATTTGGTGCCTCATTTAACGGATTTACTAAACGAAGGAGGAAGCAAAACAACTGTATTGTTTGCTGATGATTGCATCGGCCAACAGTCGCATGAACTGTCAGCTGGTTTGAAATCCGGGGAAGTGCTGCTTCTTGAAAACCTGCGATTTTATAAGGAAGAAGAAAAAGGAGAGGAAGCCTTTGCTAAAAAACTCAGTGAGTTAGGTGATGTGTACGTGAATGATGCCTTTGGTACGGCACACCGTGCTCATGCCTCCACTACCATCGTAGCAAAATTTTTTCCTGCCGAAAAAAGGATGTTTGGACTTTTAATGGAAAAGGAAGTGGAAAATGCTGAAAAAGTGATGAAGCGCGTGGAGAAACCATTTACTGCTATTATCGGCGGTGCAAAAGTTTCTGACAAGATATTGATTATAGAAAACCTGTTAAGCAGGGCAACCGATATCATCATTGGTGGTGGCATGGCATATACCTTCATGAAAGCGCAAGGCGGAAATATAGGTAATTCACTCTGCGAAGAGGACAGGCTGGAAACAGCTAAAGAATTGCTGAAGAAAGCCAATGACCAGGGGGTATGTATTCATTTACCTTCTGATTCAACCATTGCAGATAAATTCGATGCCAATGCCAATACCTCGCATGCTCCCAGTAATAACATACCGCAAGGTTGGATGGGCTTAGATATTGGTCCTTATGCATGTGAACAGTTCACCAATGTGATCAAACGATCTAAAACCATATTCTGGAATGGCCCTATGGGTGTTTTTGAAATGGAAAAGTTTAAGCATGGAACAAAACTGATTGCTGAGGCTGTTGCCGAAGCTACCGATGCGGGTGCATTTTCGTTGATCGGTGGCGGAGATTCAGTAGCCGCAGTGTATGAATTCGGTGTTGAAGATAGAGTAAGCTATGTTTCTACCGGTGGCGGAGCTTTACTGGAATATTTTGAAGGTAAAGAATTACCAGGGATAGCTGCAGTAAAGAATTAAGTTTGAGCCATGAGGTATGAGAGATAATGAAATTCTATACATGCCTCATAGCTTATGCCTCATGGCTCTTACCTAAGATAGTGTCGGGAAACTCAACCTTTTTCAGAAACAATCCTTTGGCTGGTACGGCAAAATCAGCTTTTGAACAATCTCTTCCTTCAATAATTTGTTTAAATTCTTCAATAGAAATCCTGCCCCTTCCTACCTTGAGCATTGTTCCCGTCAGGCCACGAACCATTCCGCGTAAAAATCTGTTCGCCTTTACCTGATAAACAAGCAGGTTTTTTTCCTGTCGCCATTCACTTTGTTGTATGATGCATAAAAAATTTTTTACCTGTGTGTTTCGTTTGGAAAAGGAAGTGAAATCATTATAATTCATTAGCAGTATTGCGGCTTCATTAAGCCTTTCAAAACTAATTTTATACGGAAAGTAATAAGCGCAGTCTCTCAGAAAAGGATTTTTTGTCTGGTATATGCAATACCTGTAAACGCGGCTTGTTGCATCAAAGCGGCAATGAGCATCATCATTTACAATTTGAATGTTTACTACCACTATATCTTCCGGAAGAATAGCATTTATTTTGTATAAGAATTGATGGTGGATAGGCTCTTCATAGTCGAAATGAAAATAATTTTGCAATGCATGAACTCCGGCATCAGTGCGTGAGGAGCCAGTTAGCTCAATTCTATTTTTATGTAATAATAAAAAAGCTTTTTCAATTTCTGCCTGTATCGTATTGGCATTTTCCTGCTTTTGAAACCCGCTGTAGTTAAAACCCTTATAAGAAACTTCCAGGAAATAGCGAGGCATGTGAAGGATAATTAAATAATTATTTTTGTATCATGGCTTTAAACCGGTTTTTATAATAATCATTTTCTATAAGAGCTTCTAACAGGTAAAAATTACCAGTGTCTGAAATATAAGGATACGAAACATCAAAAAAGCGATACTTTGTTTCGTCACTGGGAAATAACTCAGTAAGAGCTCTGATCTGTTTAACTGACAAACATTTGGTTTTAAAATATTTCTTTGCTGTTGCCAGTTTATCATCTATAGTTTTATCATTGAGCAGTTTAATACGAAGTTTATCTACATCGTAATCGGTGGCAAAATTTTTACAATCAGAATTGGTTATTTCCACCGCTTTTTTTACAGAAGCAGCAGTATCAATCACCACAGGTTTTGAAGATAGAGCTTTCTCGTCGGAAACATTTTTTTGATCCGGAATCAGTTCGGTTTTTTTCTCAGGAATCGGCGAGGCCGGAATAGTATTCAGTAGAGTACTTTCATCTGAGGGAATAATGATCTTGATAGTATCGGTACTTAAAATATATTGTTCAAGGTAAACAGCCTGATATGTTCCGTCTGTCTTTTTTTCTTCAATTTTTGCTATGAAAGGTTTTTCGGTAATTACCTGAGCTAAAGCCGGATTGATTGCTTTGCTGCTGTCTGGCTTTATAATAACAGGACTGGTATTACTTGTTTTTGCCGGAGGCTCCATAGTATCTGCTGCGCTTTTTGGTAATATGAAACCGGGTTCTAAAATTGAATCCGCATGTTTAACCGGCTCTGTATTTGCAGTCGGAACAGCCATAGCGGGTCTTATTGAATCTTTATACTGATCGTTCTTTTCTGCAGGAACATTGATTACCGGTGCTTTCTTTTCCGGGGTAACTTCAGGAGGTGGTGCTTTTACAGCAGTGTACAATATAGACGAATCATTTACAACATTAGCAAGCATCTCAGAAAATGCATCCGTTTTTTTTACGCCGGAAAACTCAGCTACCGTCTTTGAAGCGATGCCTCTGCTCATAATAACAGACCTGTTTTGTAAGTTAACAAGCACCCATCCTTTTTCACCAAGATTTTTTAGTTGAAATCCCTTATCTTTTTTATTGATCGCAAAGGAAAAATTTTGTTCCGGAAAAGCATTTTTAGCAAAACCAATCACCACTTCATAAACACTGTCTTTCAATTTAGGTATGATCATATAGCCGTTTTCTGTGGAGCTATACATTCCGGTGCTTATTCTTGCATAAAAAGGTTGATTGTTATCAGCCTGTAAGTAAACAAAAAATTCCTGTTGAGAAAATGAAGCAATTCCGGAAAACACAAATAATAAAATAAAAACGATTTTTTGCATTGGCTTAAACAAATATCATTGGCAAACCTACGTTAAGTTGTTAAATGCACAAAAGTCTGCTAAAGAATTAGAGTTTGCTTTACAAATGGATTGTAAATACGCGTGCGGAAAATATTGAAAATGTAAATTCTTAAGAATTACAGTCATTACCTTTCACATTTATTTTACAAGTCAAAACAGCAAGTCGGCTTATCTTTACGGCGCTAAAATTAAAAAATGAAAAATTTTTTCGTCTTATTGACATTTTTAGGAATTGGAACCTGTTCGTTTAGTCAGAATCAGGTTACTGGTGATACAAGCTGGGAAAAGCAATACAGGGGTTCCTATACAAGGATTAACGATTTGGTGCATACAAAGCTGGATGTTAAGTTCGATTATCAAAAGGCCTATATGAATGGTAAGGCATGGATCACTTTAAAACCTCATTTTTATTCAACGGATTCCTTGCTGCTTGATGCAAAAGGAATGAATATCAATCAGGTCGCCTTGGTAAACGGAAATGGAATGATCAAATTAAAATATGATTATGACAGTTTGCAATTGAATATCAAACTGAACAAAAATTATAAAGGAGGAGAAAATTATACCATTTTTATTGATTACACCTCGAAACCAAATGAAATTAAGGTAAAAGGAAGCGCCGCCATAAATGATGCAAAAGGATTATACTTTATTAATCCCAGGGGAGAAGATAAAGAAAAACCTGTTCAAATCTGGACTCAGGGTGAAACTGAAGCAAATTCTGTCTGGTTCCCTACAATAGATAAACCCAATCAAAAATCTACGGAAGAAATTTACATGACCGTTCCAAGTAAATATGTAACACTTTCAAATGGTTTGTTAATAAGCTCCAAAAAAAACACGGATGGAACAAGGACAGATTACTGGAAAATGGACCTGCCTCATGCACCCTATCTTTTCTTTATGGGCGTTGGAGATTACGCTATCATAAAAGATTCATACAAAGGAAAGGAAGTGAGTTATTATGTAGAGAAAGAATATGCCTCCGTTGCAAGAAAAATATTCGGACTTACTCCGGAAATGATTGCTTTCTATTCAAAGATCACCGGTATTGAATATCCCTGGGCCAAGTATTCACAGATTGTGGGTAGGGAGTATGTAAGTGGAGCTATGGAAAATACTACCGCCACTTTACACCAGGAAAGTGCCCAACAGGATGCCAGGGAACTGGTTGATGGAAACAAATGGGAAAGTACTATTGCACATGAATTGTTCCATCAATGGTTTGGTGATCTTGTAACCGCAGAAAGCTGGAGTAATCTTACGCTAAACGAATCATTCGCCAATTATAGTGAAACATTGTGGAATGAGTACAAGTACGGTAAAGATGCCGGAGACGAACAAAATTTCCAAGACATGCAAGGCTATATCAACAGCAGGAGCGCATCGAAAGACCTTGTCCGTTTTAAGTATGCAGACAAGGAGGATGTTTTTGACGCAGTCAGCTATAATAAAGGTGGTCGCATTTTAAATATGTTACGGAATTTTCTTGGAGACAGTGCTTTCTTCAATGGCCTGCATCTTTATCTGACAACAAATAAATTTAAATCCGCTGAAGCTGCCCAGTTACGTTTGGCTTTCGAAGAAGTAAGCGGCCGCGACCTCAACTGGTTCTTTAATCAATGGTATTTTGGCAGCGGTCACCCCATACTTGATATCAGTTACAAGTATGATGACAATAACCGGAAAGTAAACGTTATTATAAAACAAACGCAGGAAGGAGAAAAAATCTTTCAATTACCAATGGCTATTGACATTTACAACGGCGCTAAAAAGGTCAGGCAAATGGTATGGATGCAAGACAGGGAGCAGACCTTTACATTTGACTATAAATCAAAACCTGACCTTGTTAATGTAGATGGTGATAAAATATTGCTTTGTGAAAAAAAGGATGACAAATCACTGGAAAATTTTGCGTTTCAATACAAGATCGGTAATTATGTCGACAGGA
>CAXSIE010000215.1:5356-7233 GCA_964237295.1 uncultured Flavihumibacter sp.
CATCAACGCTTGCGCGAAATTACAGGATGAGCCGGTGGCATTAGAGGTACTTAAAATTGCATTAAAGGATAAATACTACGGTTTGAGAAATCATGCCCTCGACAAATTAGACATAACCAAGTCAAAAGTTAAAGAAGCGGTTGAACCTGTTATCTACGATTTAGCCAGAAATGAAAAGAAACCGGAAGTACGTGCCAAGGCTATCAGTTTATTAGGCACTTATACAGGCAAACCTGAATATAAATCTTTGTTTGCGCTCGCTTTGAATGATTCATCTTATAGTGTTTACGGTGCAGCGCTGGAAGCGATATCAATTGTAGATAGTGCAAGAGCAATAAGTGAAATAAGAAAGCTGAAAAACGCACCTGTAAATAAGAATATCTCTAAAATTGTAAGCCAGATCCTGGTTGAAAATGCTACAGAAGAGGATTTTGATTTTATTGGTGGCAATTTTGAAAAACTGCCTTTTGGACAAGAAAAATTTGAATCGCTGCCATCATTTGCCAAATACCTTGGAAAAATAAATGACTTGGAAAAGTTTAAAAAAGGGGTAGATATGATTACTTCTTTTCGTGATGCTGTTCCGGAAGCTTATCAAAGCAATAGCTCTCCATACATAAATAATATAATTTTAGGAGGTATAGCCACACAAAAAGCTGCTGTTATAAAAGGAAACAGCAGCGCTTCATCAATTCAGGCTCAAATAGATTATTTGAAAAGTAAAACGGGAGTAAGGAAAAGTTTTTGATATTAGTTGTAGCATTTGATACTCCGCAAGATTAAAATTTTGCGGAGTATCTTTTTGGTGGAAGATAGTACCGGGAAGTCATCCAATCAACTCCTAATGCAGGTGTATACTTTATTTTAAAAGATGCTTAAATAACCGATTCAGGTATTAAATTCGTTTAATCTCATATATTACCAGCTTCCACTCGCGCCGCCACCACCACCGCTTCCGCCGCCGAAGCCTCCAAATCCACCGCCACCGCCTCCACCGCCTGACCAACCACCACCACCTCCCGACCAGCCGCCACCGCCACCACTTCTTCCAAGATTGCTTCCAATGATACCTCCCAAAAGGCCACCAAAGAACGGATTGGATCCTCTTCTGCTCATCATGCCACCACCTCCTCCGCCACCAGACCTGGAAATAATAATCAATATGATAATTAAAGGAATCAGGAAGGAAAGAATAGATCCTCCTCTTCCACTACCCGTAGGTGTTCTATAATCCTGCGGAGCTTTGTATTCTCCGGTTGCGGCTTTAATGATAGCATTTGATGCCTGATCAAATGCCCGGTAATAATTGCCAATTTTGAAATCTGGGATCAGCTCATTGTCAATAATCTGTTTTGCAACAATGTCGGGAATTGATCCTTCTAATCCATAACCTACTTCAATTCTAACATCCCTTCTTTGGGGGTCCAATGAAGCAATGATAACAATACCGTTATTATTTTTCTTGTTTCCAACACCCCAGTCCCTTAATATTTTCAATCCGTAATCTTCAATATTATTATCTCCGATTGAAGGTACCGTTACAACAACTATTTGTGTAGATGTGCTGTCGTCGTAATTAACTAATTTTCTTTCAAGAGATTCAAGCTGGTCACTTGTTAATACATGCGCGAAGTCATTTACAAGCCTTGGAGGGTTAGGCTTTTGTGGGATATTTTGTGCCACTATTGCTCCTGTAAAAAACAGGAATAACAGAGAGAGTAATTTGTTCATCGTTCTTTATAAGTTCAGTATTGAGGCAGGAACCTGATTTTTATCTTCCAAAAATAATATCGTCCGGTAATTCATTTTTGTCCGTATCCATTAAATAGGGGAAGTGGTCACATAAAGCTTCCCCTATTTCATGAATAACCTGGATC
>CAXSIE010000215.1:7243-7854 GCA_964237295.1 uncultured Flavihumibacter sp.
GCAAAAACCGCCAGTTGACGATCTTTAACAGCGAGGTAAACAAGCACTGCATTTTTTTCAGCAGTGTTATCCATTTTTAAACCATAGAAAATTTCAGCCGCCCGATCCAAAGGGTTTACATATTTGCACCTGCTTTCAATATAAACCCTAACCTCTCCACTTGTTCTTTTTTCTGCTTCCTGAATGGCTTTAACGATTCCATCTTGTTCGATGGAATTAAAAAAAGGAGGTTTCTTTAAAATGGAAAGTAGGTTCATGTATAAGATGTTAAAATTTTACTTGTGGTGCTTTATCACTACCGGCATCTGCCGCAAAGCCGGGTTTGGCTTTAAATCCTAACATCCCTGCAAAAATATTTGTAGGAAAGCTGCGAACCTTTGTATTATAGGTAGCAACAACACCGTTAAAATCATTACGGGCAACTTTGATCCTGTTTTCTGTTCCTTCAAGTTGTGCCTGTAAACCTCTGAAAGCATCATTAGCCCGAAGCGTTGGATATTGTTCGCTTACTACTAATAACCGGCCCAGCGATTGTGACAACTGTCCCTGGCTTTGTTGAAATTCCTGCATTTTTTCGGGTGTTAAATTAGAGGGATCTATTTTCACTGAAG
>CAXSIE010000215.1:7864-8391 GCA_964237295.1 uncultured Flavihumibacter sp.
TAGCTCTTGCTTCAATAACGTTAGTTAAGGTTGTTTGCTCAAAGTTGGCTTCACCTTTAACTGTATTTACGAGGTTCGGAATAAGATCAGCCCGACGTTGATAATCACTTTGCACATTATTCCATGAATTTTTTACGGTTTCATCTTGTTGTACCAAACCATTGTAGCTGCTGCATCCGCAACCACCTAATAATAAGATTACTGCAAGAATTACAATGAGTGTGAGATTTTTTGTATTCATTTTTGAATTTTATTTTTTGATTAACGGAATAAAGTTACTGTATTTAAAAAATGTGCATCATTAAAAATGAAACACATCATTTATAAGATGATGAATGGTATGTATTATAAATAATTTTTTAATGACTATAAGGTAAAGGAATTTAAAATTAATTTAATTATTCAAATCCTTTACCGGCTTGATAATATTAATGAAAAAACGTTATAGGATATTTCAACCTTGCTTAATAGTGTTCTTATAAATGATACAAGAACTAAATTTTTCTTTTTCTAATTTGGATAATAGG
>CAXSIE010000216.1:0-1889 GCA_964237295.1 uncultured Flavihumibacter sp.
GGCAAGTTCTATCCATTCGGAAACACGCATATTACCGTCTTTGCACAAGGCCTGCATAAAAGCTTTGGGAAACGCAGCAAGTTGGGGCATGGGGTTGGTGTTTGTTTTAATTAAATGTTGGATTCAGCTGGCTGAAGGCTCTACAGCGTTGTAGCATCTTTGGGCGGAGTTCTTCCAATGAACGGATGTTGCTCGAGGTCAACTACCTGTCCGCTGATGGGGCCACTCTCATCCGAAAGCCAGTAGATAGCGGCCGCAGCAATTTCCGTCGGCCAAAGAATACGCCCGGCAGGCGCATAAACAGGAGGCACTTTTGTGTACCAGTCATCAGCAAGTCCCTGATCACGCTTGCGCCTGGTTTCTGTTTCGGTAAGTACCCAGCCCGGATTTATCTGGTTTACGCAAACACCATTTTCACGGTGAAGGGTATCGCCAAGGTTTCTTGTCATAGTCATGAGGGCACCCTTAGAAATGCTGTAAGGTAACAGGTTTGGCTCGCCGCTGTATGCATTCACGGATCCGATATTGAGAACGCATCCATGGGTGGCGGTCAGTTGAGGTAATGCAGCCTTTATCAAAGCAAACGGTGCAATCGTATTTACTTCAAGCACATTTCTCATAAAAGCCAGGTCTGTTGTATGAATATTTGAGGAGATCACCAGGGCTGCATTGTTGACAACGGCATCCAGCTTGCCAAAACTTTTTAGCGCAAGATCCACTAACCTTTGCGGCGCGCCAGGGTTAGTGATATCTTCTATGTGGAGTATGGCTTTGTCATTACCCAGCATTGTTACCACATCTTCGCCCAGGTGCTGTTCCAGTCCATGTATTACAACACGAGCACCCTCCGCGACGCACCTCACGGCGATGGCTTTTCCAATGCCGGTGCAGCTTCCGGTAACGATAATTACTTTGTTTTGCAAACGCATGTTCAATTATTAATTGTTAATCATTATTACACTGGTTTCAGAATGCTCTTGACCACTTCACCTTTGTGCATTTTTTCAAAGGCATCATGCCATTCTGTTACGGGCCATACGCCGCCGATTATTGGTTTTACATCAAGCTGTCCGCTTGCAAGCAATGCGATAACGCGCTCCCAGATAGGCCAGTTATGACTGAAGCTCCCCTGCAGCGTAATATTTTTTTGCACCAGCGGATCCAGTGAAAACCCGAGTGGCTGCGGTCCCCAGCCAACCTTGGAAATATGACCGGCGGGCCTTACAAGTTCCAGTGCCAGTTTAAGGGTGGCGCTTGCTCCGGCTGCATCAATGATACAGTCCGCACCAAGCCCATCACGGTCTTTGGCCCAACCGGAAGCATCTCCAACGATAGGCACACATCCGTATTGCCGTGCTATCTCAAGACGGTGCCTGTCGGATTCCAGTCCGATTATAGCTACTTCCGCTCCGCATAACCGGGCAACGGCGGCGCATAAGATACCGATAGTTCCGGGCCCCAGCACTATTACCCTGTCTCCCGGTTTGAGCCTTGCATTTTCTACTACGGCACTAAAGGCAACGCAGCAAGGTTCGGTGAGACATGCCTGTTCAAATGAAAGTTTGTCGGGTAACAGGTGAAGGCAGCGTGCGGGAACCCTTACAAACCTCGTCATGGCACCGTCTACGCCATAGCCAAACCCTTTGCGTTTGGGATCGAGGTTATAAAGTCCGCGACGTGTCATAGGATTATCAGGGTCGATGACGGCGGCTGTTTCACTCACCACGCGGTCACCTTCTTTCCAGCCCTTAACGCGGCTTCCCAAAGCGGCAATGTTGCCGCCAAATTCATGACCCAACACAACGGGATAGTTTACCGGCCAGCTATGGTCAGCGGTCCATTGATGAAGATCGCTTCCGCAAACTCCTACATTGGCAACTTCAAGGAGC
>CAXSIE010000216.1:1899-2320 GCA_964237295.1 uncultured Flavihumibacter sp.
ATATTTCACGTATTTCAACGGACCCCTTTTCGGGAGCAAAATTTACAACAGCAGCGGAGTTCATATTAATGGTTAATGATTAATGATTAATGGTTAGTTGTTTAATAACCAAGATTGCTATAACTAATGTCGGGATATTTGATGAAAATGAATAAATGATTTTTGTGCTTAATATTTCGGGATCAAATTAATCATTTGCATCAAAGGTCAGGCATTCCCGATTTTTACTTCTCCGTACGCATGCACTTTTTCACAAATTAAACGTAACGAACTTTCAAGGTCGCCATTAGCGGTTTTGAAAGCATCGGCATCAATGGTTAGCGGAGCACCCAAAACCACCAAGGGCGCTCCATAAGCAGGGCACCGGATAGCCTGTTCAAGACTCAGGCCGCCTACCGCCTGAACGGGAATACTTACTGCC
>CAXSIE010000216.1:2330-8120 GCA_964237295.1 uncultured Flavihumibacter sp.
GAATCTTCACAGCATGAACCACTTCCTTCAACTGATCCAGCGGACTCGGCATACGCGCTCCTCGCGCAGCAATGCCACGTCGTTCGTCATAACCAATATGATGTACTATATAATCGCATCCGAGATCCTCCAGCCATTTTGCGGCCGCTACCATATCGTCGCATCCCAGGTTGTCTCCCATAACTTTAACACCGAATTTCCGTCCCGCTTCCACTACGCAACGGATGGTCTCTTCATGTGCACGGGCCATCACCACTACATGTGTTGCACCGGCGCCTGCCATCATTTCAGCTTCCAGGTATCCACCGTCCATCGTTTTAAGATCCGCTACTATAGGTACACCCGGAAAAGCCTGACGTAGCTTTCTTACGCCATGCAAACCTTCGGCAAGTATCAGCGGCGTGCCGGCCTCCAGCCAGTCAACACCCGCTCTCATGGCCATGGCAGCCGTTTCAAGCGCTTCATCAATGTTAGTAAGGTCAAGGGAAATCTGAACGATGGGAACCATAATGATTAATTATTAATGATGAATGATTAATGGTTAGTTGCTGATTGATACTGATGCATCTTTTCGTTAATAATTAATCATTACAACGATGCTCTCAGCGTCAGGTAAAACGGCACTTCAAGATGTTCCTTCGAATTATCCAGGATCATCTGTGCGGCCATGGCGCCCATTTTACGAAAATCAGTAGAAATGGTGGTGATGCCGTTGAGGATGATCTTCTTCAAGGGGGTATCATTATAAGATATCACACCTACCTCTTCGCCGATCTTCAATTTAAGTGAAATGATCCGTTCAATCAATATCACCAGATCATCCTCCATCAGGTTTATAAACGCTTCGCCTTCGCTTATCGGCTCCTGTGAAATGTTGTGTACTACCTTGTATGAAAATGCGTACTCCTGGCAAAACCGGCAAAACCCTTTGAGTATTTCGTTAGGGTAATAGGTATACTCGGGAAAAATAATTTTTATAGTATGGTATTTACCCAATTGCTCGCGTGCATGCTCCAGCGCACAGAATATATCATTCTCAAAATTTTCATAAGCCGCTGCGTAAACACCATCTACCCCTTGTATTTTTTTATCGAGTAATAACAATTTTTCCTTTGGAATGGCATTGATGATCTCATGGGCTTTTTCACCGCCTTCCAGAAAATGGGGAATGATAACATAATACGAATAATCTTCTTTTTTGGCAGCAAGCAGTTTTTTAAACAATGCAAAATCATTGTTGTAAATATAAAAATCAACTGTAGCATATTCCCCGAGCGCTTCGATAAATGAATCATACACGATCTTCTTATGAGAGCTAAGCTTATTAAAGAGGAGGAAAATTTTTAATTTTTGTTTGAATTCAGTGTTTTTAATAAAATAGCCTTTGCCGGGAACAGACTTCAGCACGCCGATTTTTTTCAGGTATTTATATCCCTTTTCGGCAGTATCCCTTGAAATTTCCAGTTCAAAGCTAAGCTCGTTTATAGAAGGCAGCAGGTCATCTTTTCCTATCTTGCCCATCTCGATTGCATTTATAATTGTTTGGGAAAGTTGCAGGTACTTGGGAGTAGCCGAATATTCATCCACATGGATATAGTCAAAAACATTCACTTGCTTCATACGGCTGAAGGAGTATTTGGGTACTAATATAAAGCTTTTGCATGATCTGCGGCCACAAAGACGCGAAGGCACAAAGAAACACAAAAAAGAATAATTGAAATTCCTTTAGCATAAATAATTTAACGTATTATGTCTTAGTGCTTCTTCTGCCTTTGCCACTTCGTGGCAATTTTTTACCGAACTTGGCGCAAATTTTCCCGGTGAAAAAAAATCAACCCTTGTTACTGGCGTTATTAAGTGGATTGTTGTTATGGGTAAGCTGGCCGGTCTCGCCATTTACATTTTTAATTTTTATAGCTTTTATTCCATTCCTATGGATGGAATATACAATCAATAACAGGTGGGAATTTCTTTTTTTTACTTACCTGATGTTACTGGTATGGAATACCGGCACCACCTGGTGGATGTGCATTTCAACCTTTCCCGGCGGTGTTGCCGCACTGCTTGCCAACAGCCTTCTTATGTGCATTCCCTTTCTTGGATTTTATAGTGTAAAAAGAAGGATGGGCGAGTTGGCCGGTTATACTTCACTGGTTGCATTCTGGCTTACCTTCGAGTACCTGCACCTTAACTGGCAACTGAGCTGGCCATGGCTTACATTGGGAAACGCATTCGCACTGCATCCCGACTGGGTGCAATGGTACCAGCATACAGGTACAACAGGCGGAAGCTTATGGATACTGGTGGTTAATATCCTTATATTTTTAACGGTTAGAAAAAAAAAGGACGAACCTGCAACATTTGCAATCAAACTGCCCGTAGCCTCTTTTCTAATGTTGTTATTACCCTTCCTGGTTTCTTATGTTGTTAAACCCCGCACCAACAATCCACCTTCTGATAAACATAATATCGTTGTAGTACAACCCAACATAGATCCTTATGGAAAATTTGAAGCAGTCAATGTAGAAGCGCAGTTGCAGTTGCTGATCAGGTTAAGCACAAACGGTATAGACAGCAACACAGCCATAGTAGTTTGGCCGGAAACAGCCATCAGCTTTCCCGGTGGAATAGAAGAGCGCCATATAATGTCGAATACCTTCCTGCTTCCAGTATGGGATTTTCTGAAAAAACATCCGGGAATAAAACTATTGTCAGGCATTGAAAGTTACAGGCAATTTTTACCGCAGGAAAAATCTGCTACAGCAAGACGGATCAACGGCTCTGAAAACTATTATGAAAGCTACAATACGGCAGCCTTGTTCGACAGTTCGGGAGTACTGCAGTTATATCATAAGTCAAAGCTGGTACCGGGTGCTGAAACCCTGCCCACTTATTTAAGGTTTATAGACAAATGGTTTGAGGAGTTTGGTGGCACTACCGGGGGATATGTACCACAAGCTGAAAGAACCGTGCTTGCAGATCCTGCAAGCGGCTATAAATTTGCTCCTGCGATATGCTATGAAAGTATATACGGTGAATTTTTAACGGAATATGTACGTAACGGTGCAAACCTGATTGCTGTTATTACAAACGACGGCTGGTGGCAGAATACGGGAGAGTACAAACAGCATATGCAGTATGCCCGGTTACGCGCCATCGAAACCCGGCGCTGGGTGTTACGCAGCGCCAATACTGGCATTTCCTGTTTTATCTCACCAACGGGTGAAGTATTGCAGGCACAACCCTGGAATACCGCTGCAACTATAAAAATGAATATTCCGCAAAACGATACCCGCACTTTTTACGTTAAACATGGAGACATCCTTTCAAAAATTGCGGAGGCCGCAACAATTATTTTGCTGCTGACAAGTACATATATCAGGATAAGAAATAAATATTATAAGTAAGTCGCTATCAGCTATAACGAGAACCTTTTCGCCGGCTGGTTCCTATCGAAACAATGATACACTTTTGAACAACTGATAAATTTAATGTTAATGGATAAAAAAATCGTTTATAAAAATAAATCCATTTTTTACCAGGTATCGGGCGAAGGTAAAGCCGTGGTGTTC
Organism: uncultured Flavihumibacter sp.; assembly: GCA_964237295.1. Taxonomy (GTDB): domain Bacteria; phylum Bacteroidota; class Bacteroidia; order Chitinophagales; family Chitinophagaceae; genus JADCRZ01. The sequence continues at coordinate 5,903 of CAXSIE010000216.1, forward strand.
ATTCATGGAGTGCCAGTAGATGGCAGCATCTGGCATCACCAAACTGCTTTTCTTAAAAACCGCTATCAACTGATTATTCCCGACCTGCCGGGAAGCGGAAAATCTGAATTAACGGAAGATACCAGTATTGATACTATGGCCGATATTATAAAACACATACTGGAAGCGGAAACAATCGGGGAAGCGGTTGTTATAGGCCACAGTATGGGTGGTTATGTAAGCGTGGCTTTTGCAGATAAATTTCCGGAAACGGTTAAAGCGCTGGGCCTGTTCCATTCTTCCGCGTATGCAGATAGTGAAGATAAAAAAGCTTCCAGGGAAAAAAATATAACCTTCATTCAAAAGCAGGGCAGTTACGCGTTTATCAAACAATCTACGCCCGGATTATTCAGTGACAATTTTAAAAAAGAGAATGAAGAATTAATAGACAGCATAATAGAAAAATATAAAAATTTTAATCCTGACGCACTGGCTGACTACCAGCAGGCAATGATGAATCGTACTGACAGGCGTAATGTGCTGCAACAAATTGCCGCACCGGTTCTTTTTATTATAGGTACGAATGATAAAGCCATACCTTTCGAAGACAGCATGGAACAGTGCCATATCCCGTCTTTATCGTATATTCATATTTTAAAGAACTCGGGTCATATGGGGATGTTGGAAGAAGTAGAAAAAAGCAACGTTATACTTGCAGGTTTTTTTGAAGATGTTTTCAGTTCATAATTTAAGTGGCGGCTAAATACATATTGGTAATTCAGGTAAATGGTTTTAATCAGGTTAACCTATTCAAAATATTCAACTTCATTAATTTGAAAACTTCAACGGCAGGCGATTCTCTTTGATGAAAACAAGTTTTGGGAATGAAAAGATTTTTTGTACTAGTTTCTTTATTTTTTCTTTTAGCATTACCCGCTCTTGCTGCCCATATTAAAGGCGGCGAGGTTTTTTACGAATACCTGGGCCCGGGGTCAGGCACTAGTGACAGGTTCAGGATAACCGTGCGTTTATTTATTGATTGCAGTTCCACAGGAGCACAGATTGATCCGGAAGCCAATCTTGCCATTTATAAAAATGTTGATAACCGGCCTGTCGTCGGGTCACCCTTTATCCTGCCTAACACGGGAGATATGTTTTTACGCCTTTCTACTCCAAGTCCCTGCATCGTAAATCCATCACCTATCTGTTACCGCCTGCGCTCCTATTCAATAGTAGTGGAATTACCCAAGGAGCCAAAAGGCTATACGGCTATTTTTCAAAGGTGTTGCCGTATTAACAATATTCAAAATTTAAATCCCAGCAACTCGGTAGGCGCTTCCTACACCTGCCAGATCCATGGTACGGAAAACTTAGAAGCAAACGAGATTAATTCAAGTCCTCAGTTCCTTGTTAAGGATACGGTGCTGATATGCCAGAACAGGCGGTTTACTTTGAATTTTGGCGCTGCCGATAATGATGGCGATTCCCTTTCTTACGAATTTTGCGCCGCTTATAATGGTGGCTCTACCGGAACACCGGTTGTTGTTAATCCTCCGCCACCCAACTTACTATCAATGCTGACATTTTCAAACGGCTTTTCAGGAGCGGAGCCGCTGGGTAAAAATGTTACGATCAATGCAACAACAGGAATTATTTCCGGCATAGCACCGGTAGGTGGAGATTATGTAGTATGCGTTTGTTTAACGGAATGGAGAAGAGGTAAACCGTTAAGCACGCATCGGAAAGATTTTATTTTACGTGTAGATGCCAATTGCGATTTTGCGGCGGCGGAATTAAAACCCGGTTACATTACCTGCGACGGGTTCGATTATACTTTTCAGAACGAAGCTCCCTTCTCCTCACTCATTCATACCTATTTTTGGGATTTTGGAGTGAACGGAAGAAGTGACGATACTTCCACTTTGGAAAAACCAAGATTCGTTTTCCCCGATACGGGCGTATACACAGTAAAACTGATCATCAACAAGGGAGAAGAGTGTTCCGATTCTGCCGTTTCCAGTATTGGCGTATTCCCCGGGTTCTTTCCGGGTTTTATTACCAACGGGTCCTGTATATTTAACCCCTTCCAATTTAATGATACAACCAATACGCGTTATGGAAGCATTAACAAGTGGAAATGGTACTTTGGAGACCTGACCAGCACCGCTGACTCCTCAGAACAACGAAATCCTGCCTGGAAATATGCCGACACGGGAAACAAGCAGGTAACAATGATCGT
>CAXSIE010000216.1:8130-8382 GCA_964237295.1 uncultured Flavihumibacter sp.
TTGAAAGCACCAAAGGATGTATAGATACGGTAACACATGATGTACTTGTAAGAAGTAAACCGCCGGTTAACCTCACTTTCCGCGATACCCTGATCTGCAGTATTGATACCCTTCAACTGGGTGTTACCGGTTCGGGTACTTTTTCGTGGACACCTAATTCTTTTATTATTAATGATCAAACAGCCAATCCCCTGGTATTTCCGAAAATAACTACTAATTACTTTGTTACAGTAAGCGATAACGGGTGCGTCA
>CAXSIE010000217.1:0-779 GCA_964237295.1 uncultured Flavihumibacter sp.
GCCTGCGTTTTGTATAGACGGATCGCTTTTGCAAGGCGAAGGTCAAAGGTGCCACTGAACGGATTTATTCCTCCATTCCGGTCAGCGATCTTGCCTGCATATTCCCGGATATAGGATGCAGCCCTGTTTGAAGGGTTATTCAAAGCCTGTTGCATGGCAGTAGCCATTGCAGTTGGGGTTTTGCTGTCAGCCGGGTCGAACACATATGCCAGGTCGTTATTGGTACTACCTGTTCCTCCCAGAAAATCTCCATTGAGATCGCCGTTAACTACCAAAGAGTAACGGGTACCGGCAATACCGGAAAATTTACCGCTCAGTACAAAGCCCTTCCAGGAAGGCGTTGCTCCATATACTACCACTTTGGAGCGGAACTGGTTATCGGAATAATTTATTTCCGAAAAATCACGTGAATCCGATTTAACAGGACGGAACGTGGAAGTATTGGCAACATTACCATTATAAGAAGAGTTATCTTTTGTATCGTTCCAGGTATAGCTAACATTCAGGTAACCATCTCTGTAATAGGTATAACTTGCATCAAGGATTATATTGGCCTGCTTTAAAATACCTGTATTGGTAAACTCCAGCACCCGGCCTACATCCTGCGTTTTTCTGCCTGATACGCTGTTGGTGATTCCTTTTGAGGAAATCGTGTTAGCCGGTACAAATATCCCCCTGTTGGCTTCGTTGGCCAGCGTAAAATAGGGCACATCCACTATATTTCTGTCGGCATAAACATAATTATTTTTCGTGTACGCGTATAACAGGTTAACGCCAAC
>CAXSIE010000217.1:789-4020 GCA_964237295.1 uncultured Flavihumibacter sp.
ATTATAACTGATATTAGCCTTGTATATCCTTGGCATTTTTAAATCGGGATCGTTCAGGTTGATAGTAGAAACGGTAGGCGCACCTGGTATTAATCCCGGTGCGGTTGCAGGATTGTTCCGATAGGAAACGAAATCAGGAACAGGAACAAGGTTAGCGCTGCCATTGGTTGGCGTGCTTACATCGATAGAAGCCACCTTGGTACCGCTGTTTTGTATGTTATTCAATTGTGCATAGTTAACGGGATTGGCGGAGAATATGCCCGCGCCTGCTCGAATAATATCCCTCTTATTGCCACTCACATCCCAGGTGAGTTGAAAGCGGGGCTGAATCATCGCCAGATCAATTGCCTTACTATCTGTTCTTAGTCCTAAAGATTTTTCTACGGTTGGGTTATAAGCAGCTTTGGTGAGATAATCGGTAGCGTCCCATCTTACGCCAGCCATAAAGTTTACATGCTTCCAGGGATCAAACTGCACCTGTGCGAAAAGTGCCGTATTCAGTACCCATTGCTGTACAGATGGGATACCATGGGTAGGCACTTCCCTCATGTACCGGTAAGGCTTCAAGGCATCGAAATCAGCAAGTGAGCTGAAGAAAAATTTGCCATTCTGTTCGTTGGAAACGTAGTTATCCAGGTAGGTAAGCGTGTTATCGGTTCCCACAGTAAAACTGTATTTACCTTTTGTAATGTAAGTAGTATTTACCAGTTGAACCTGGTTGGCCAGATCACGTTCAGGAGTGAATCGTTGACCGCCGAGCTGAACGGTAGTAGTGCCGCTTTTTCCATTCGGAAGCATGGATTGCACCGAAACAATAGCCCTCGGAATATTGGCAGCCGGCAGCTCACTATTAGGAACATATTCCTGCAAAGCGCTCTGGTATTGCACTTTAAGTTCATTTAACACGGAAGAATTAACCTGGGTTCTTAAAGAAGCTACGATGCTGTTTTCTCTTGTTTTATAACCACCATATACTTCAAATAAATTAATATTTGAGTTATCACTGTTACTGTTAGGATTGTTCCAGTCGCTATAGTTGTTACGCAATGTCAGCCGGTTCTTTTTGTTTATCTGCCAGTCCAGGCGCAGGAAGAAGGTGTTGGCCAAAGTCTTTCTGCCGAATTCCCCTGTTTGTGGATTGCTGCTTAAACCATATTTTTTTCTCCCGATGCTGATCAGGGTATCAAGGCTGCCTTTACTGATGTTCAGGCTGTTTGCATCAGCGTCGGATCTTATGTTTGCAATGTAAAAAGGACTGGACTCCTCCTGCCGGTCAAGTGCTGCAAAGAAATGCAGCTTGTCTTTAATGATTGGCCCGCCGATACTAAAGCCGTATTGATTGGTGGTGAATTTTTGGGTACGCTTTACTCCCCTGATATCATAATCACTTGCAAGCGCATCCGAACGGTAGTAATCGAAAACGGAACCGGTGAGCGTATTTGTTCCCGATTTGGTAACGGCGCTTATAGTACCTCCACCTTGTCGCCCTTGTGTAACATCATAAATGTTAGTGATCACTTCAAATTCCCTGATCGCTTCTATTGATAAAGAATAAGGTCCGCCTCCTACAGCCCGGATGTTAAATTATTCCGGGCGCTCATACCATCAATTACATAGTTGGTAGAAGAAGCGCGCTGACCGCTGACGCTGCCTCCATTAGTAGTGGGTGCCAGTGCAGCCAGGTTGGTAAAATTTCTGTTCTGTGCAGGAATCTGCTGAATGGTTTTTGCGGATATCGCCGTACTGGCGCCAAAGCGGTCGATCCGGCTGGTTAGTCTGTTCGCCTGTACCACCACTTCCTGGAGACTGGTTGTCCGGGGTATCAATATAAAGTCTACCACTAAAAGATCGCCCTGGTTAAGACTGTAATTATTTTTAATTTGTGTTGTGTACGCTACAGCGCTTACAGTAACGGTATAAGGAGATCCGAGGGGTAGTTGCCTGAAAATATACCTGCCGTCTTTATTGCTTACTGCCTGGGCGACGAAGCCCGTTGATTCATTTTTAATTGCTATGGTAACACCGTTTACAGCCTTCTTATCCGGACCCGTAATATTACCTGATATCGATGCGTCGGTAGACTGGCTGAAAGTATTAGGCGCTGTAAAAATCAGCAGGAACAAACAGAAAATGTTTGCATAAAAACGTACATGTCTTTTCATATAAAATTAATTTTGGAACGATACGGATTGTATCGCTCATGCTTGCGAACAGATGATTGACAATCATTTTAAAGAAGGAACGCTTAAGCGCTTAAGTGTTCCTTCTTTAAACGGGTGTTTGTTTGTTTTAAGGCTTAATTATTTGTGGTGCGAAGGTTTCATTTATATGTTATCTTAATATAAACGGAAAGTCATCAAATCATTAACAACATAAAAGCCATCATCAAAAGAATAAAAACAATTTAATTTCATCAACGGATACTACTGCTGTCAACCATCAGCATCAGGGTATTGAAATATTGTCAGGGCTTTGATCTTTAACAGCTACACGGGCAGATCAAACATTCAATCATTCTCTTGAACACACGTAGAGATTTTATGAAAAAAGCAGCCTTGTTGTCTGGAGGAACAGCCATAAAAATTGCTTTGCCTCCAGCGAAATACTAAACTTACAGGCATAAAAAAAGCCGGCTTTTTACAACCGGCTTTTTATAAAAATAAAAACTTTTACAAACTTAGATTGATCTTGGACCATCCTTTCCACCACTCCCCTTCAGGCGTACCTGCTGCACCGACTGCACCCCGAAAGGTGGTAGCGGTAAATCCTGCGGCCGCGGCAACTTTGGCATTGGTGAAACTTGCGCCACTTAACAATGGAGACCCTGCAAGCGGTGTAAAATCAGGGTTTGCATAGTTGAAAGCTGCGGTTAACTTTACTTCATCATTGGTAGTAAGGATGCTGTTACCATAAGCGGCTGTAGTGAACCAGGTATTAACATCGGCTGCAGTCCAGCCGGTGGGATTGCTGCTCACAGAATAATCCGTTGCTTTCGGGCAACCGGCTATAATAGTATTTTGAACAAACAAAGTACCCCCTTTAATATTGTTATCTGTTGGCGTACCCTTACTGGCATCTATCAGCAATCCGGTAGGCCAGCCCATGATAACGGAATTAAAAATGGATATAGTTGAATTTCTGCGAATTTGTGCTCCGGCAAGGTATAAGCTATTACCAATTGTAGACGCTGCAGCCTTTGGACCAATGGAGGTAATATTGCTGTAAACAGCC
>CAXSIE010000217.1:4030-8381 GCA_964237295.1 uncultured Flavihumibacter sp.
TTCGGATTTGGAAATATCCGCAACCGAAGAATCCCTCAGCACAATGCCAAATTGAACGGTACCGCTATAACCATTATCCGTATCAAAATCATCATCTAACGTACTTACAAATATGGTATGCCTCAAATTCACATTTCCTCCGAAACATTCAATAGCATCATCATTCGCTTTAAATATTTCCACATAGTCCACTGTTGTTCCATTGCCGACGCCGGCAAGTGTAAGACCGTTTAACTCATTATCCGGCAGGTAGGCATATCCTGCATATTCGATCCGGACATACCTTAGTATGCCGGAGTTATCTGTTGCGTTTGTACCACCGTACAATCCTAATCCTTCACCATTGTTAACCCCGCCTTCTACCTGGCCAACGCCCTGCATACCATTAAACGAAGCATTGGTTGGAGCGTTGCCACAAATAACCAGGCCACCCCAGTCTCCACGCTTTGGTGAAGTTGCATCGGAAGTAAACACGATCGGTTTATCCTTGGTTCCGTCTGCAATTACCTGAGCGCCTCTTGTTATCACCAATGCGCCTTTCGTAGCTGTTTCACCATGGATAACGGTGCCGGGTTGAATTGTAAGCTTGGCACCATTGGTAACATATGCGATACCTTTTATAGTGTACACATAATTTGCTTTTAAAATACGGTCCTTGGATATCTTACCCTCAATTGTGGTATTTTCCTGGGTGCTGTCTGTACCGTTACCGCCGATTATATAGTTATCTTCCTGGATCTTTCTGCAGGATACACTATATAAACTTATTAAAATTCCTAATGCAAATAATTGTTTCATATATTATGATTGCTCTTTTAAAACTGTTTAATAATTATTTCAACGTATACCCAAAAGTGATGCTGACGTTAGTGCCGTAGTTTCTGCTTATGGCCAGGGCATCTTTGGCAGCCGTATATTTTCCGTTATCATCCAGGTCGTGATAAAATTTAGCCCGCTGGTTAAGCAGGTCAGAAATATTCAACCTCAGTTCACCCTTGTTCCGGATAATTTTTTTCGCGATCTGAATATCAAGCAATGAACGGGGAGCTTCCCAGATGGCCGGAACATCCTGATTTCCTACAAACAATATCCTTCTTCCGATACGGTTAAAAAGAATGGTGGTGTTCAATCCTATTTTTTCAACATCATATAGCAGGCCTGCATTTATAAGATATGGTGACTGACCCTGCATTGGCCTGTCGAGGATTTGATTGTCGAACTTAACCCTGTTGTAGATGTAAGAAAAATTTCCCTGTAATGTGAGGTTATGCAAATTATCAGCTATGAAATCAAGTCTCTTCCTTACCTCCAGTTCAGCTCCGAAACTATGAGCGGAGTTTGCGTTTACATAATTAAAGCTGCTGGAACCTACACCTGATTGATTGAATTGTAATTCAATAGGTTTCTCAAAGTTTTTATAAAACGCACCGATCGTAATTGCTTCCCCGGCGCTTGGATAGATTTCGTAGCGGAGGTCTGCATTGGTGATATTGGTTCTTTGAAGGTTTTTGTTTCCGGTTATGATAGCACCCAATTCGAAATCATAGAAGGCAAGGTTTGTCAGTTCCCTGAACTCAGGCCTTACCAGCGTTCTGGAACCTGCAAGCCTGATATTGGTTTTGGGAGTAACCTTGAACGTCGCATTTAAGGAAGGCAGAAAATCACCTGCCTTGGAATAAGAGAACCTGTCGTCTGACTTGCGAACACTTCCCACCAACTGGTCGAAGTTTTCATAACGAACACCCCATACCACTCTTAGCTTATCCGAAAAAGAGTTATCAAACTGCAGGTAACCGGCATTTAAAATAGTATTTGCCATATAACGGTATTGGTTACCTGTAAGCTGGTTGAAACCAAGTTGATTGTCATTGGTACCAAAGTTTTCTGTTGCAAAGATGTGATCCTCATCCATCATCCTAAGTGCCGGATTATCAGAAGGTAAGTTTATGGAAAAAGGACGGGCGTCAAACAGGCGGTCTTTAACCTGTAAAAGATAGCCGGCCTTTATGGATTGCTTTTTTGAAAACAGGTCAAAACTTTGTGTAATGTCGCCACCTGCCGTATAGATATAGTCAGATAATGCCGAATAGTAGATACTGCCGCTTTTTTGCGACAGGGTATTTGACAGCAATGCCAGATAAGGCGCATTGGCTATTTCCCTGCTTTGGTTGTATTGAATCCTGCGCTGATCGGGAATCACCTGGTCGAGGATATTAAAGCTTCCGTACCAGTTAACTTTTGTTTTTGAACCGGGCAGGTTATGTTCACCACTTAATATCGTATTGAAAAAGGTATTTGCCCTGAATCCTAATTCCCTGGATCTTATGTTCTCTCCAACTTGTGAATTGGCTTCATAATCAATTCCTGTTCTTAGATTAGTATAATCCGAGGTGGTAACATTAAGTATATTCTTAAAGGAAATCTTATTATTGGCATTAAGCTTCAGTGAAAAATTAGCCAATGCACCTTCCAGTATATCGGTGCTGTATTTATTATTGGAATAAATGAAGCTGGGCTGAGCTGTTGCGCCATTTACCACAAAAAAGCTATTATCATATTGAAGGTCCCTGACCGTACGATTGTAAGTCACTGCCATGATACCGCCAAACTCCTTGTTGAAAAGCCTTGTGTTAAAACCTCCGCTTGCCTGAACTGACTGGCCTAAAGTTGCAAGTGGATTAGAATTTTTTTCTACTGACCATTTATTAGGAATGATCTGTTTTCCCAATTCGTTTCTTGCGGCTTCATCAAGTTTTGCAAAGTTGCTTTTGGTTGAAAAATTATCAGGCAGTTTCCGTGCACCATCATCGAAACCCAACCAGTCATGTTTTCCTCCCTGATAAGAATAAAAATCTTTTCCTATTGTATTACTGTTAAAATTAGTACCGATCTGAATATTAAAAAATGGAGCGCCGGGAATATCTTTTGTATTTACCTGCACAAGGCCACCTGCCCATTCCGCAGGGTATTCAGGCAGCGCAGTATTGTTAATGATGATATTATCTATCATTGGTGCCGGGAAAATATCAAATGAAAACGTTTTCCTGTCAGGTTCCGTGCTCGATAGTAGTACCCCATTCAACATCGCCTGGTTGTACCTGTCTGCAAGTCCGCGTACCACTAGATATTTTCCTTCCTGGATACTTGTACCCGGTACTCTTTTGAGCACATCACCGGTATTTTTATCAGGTGATCTTCTGATGGCTTCGGCGGAAATTACCTGGGCAACGGAATAGGTATTTTTTTGAAACTGAAGAAGGGAATTGATACTCTCTTTGCGCAGGTTTGTCCGTGAAGCGGTAACCACCACTTCAACCAATGTTTTCCTGGAAAGTTCAAGAACAACATCTACCTGTGATACTTTGCCTGCGATTACTTCAATTTCATCAACGATTTTTTTTTCGTACCCAACGGCTGAAAATTCCAGTTCGTTCTTTTTGTCCACTGGTAGGGTAATTGTAAAACGACCTTCTATATCGCTTGAAGTACCATTTCCTGTGGTACCGGCAGCTTTGATGGACACCCCAGCTAATGGTTCATTTTTTGAGTTAAGAATCTTTCCTGATACTTTGCCCTGAGAGAAGGATGTAAAAGAAAACAGTGCTGTAACAAATAATAAGAAATAATTTTTCCCCACAGTCATTTTTATTTGGGGCAAAAGTATCTTACCAATGTTACGTTATTATAAAGGAATTATTATCAAATCATTAAGCCGTACAAATTGTCGGCATTTTCAAAAATTAAAAAAGTAGGACTGGATAATGCAGACTGAAAAAGAGACTGTAGATTGAAAATCAGGAACAGTAGTTGGTATTATTACAGATATCGGATCTATTTTTAATGAACTGTTTTCAGCGTATCCATAACATAATTCAAACTACTGTTAATGAAATCATGTATAATTGCTATCGTCAATGCATAATCAACAAAACACTACTTAATTAAATAAACATGAACAGCCGGCGGAAATTCATTCAATCAGGCTTGGCAGGTGTGGCTGGCATCAGCTTGTTACCTTCCATTAATTCTTTTGCAGGCCAAACGGGTTATAACCCCGGCAAAGCAACAGGAAACTTTAAGTTGCGATTTGCCCTGGCTTCAGACGGGCATTATGCACAACCGGACACTAATTCCGATCTGTTTTATAGCGACCTGATTAAATGGCTAAACAAAGAACATAACAACAATCACCTGGATTTTGTAATTATTAACGGCGACCTGGTACACAATCGTCCTGATTTACTAAAAAAGGTTAAAGAAACCTACCTGGATAAGTTGCCCGTACCTTTTTATACCATTCCCGGAAATCATGATTTTGCAGAAGCGAAGTTTCTCTTCACGCGAGCACTTG